>JAHFTI010000122.1:0-7107 GCA_023265535.1 Opitutaceae bacterium | reverse complement strand
CCTGGCAGGCGCCGCGGGCGCCTCCCTGCTTCCCCTCACCGGGGAGTTCGTCCAGCCGCTGCTCCTGGCCGGTCTCGGCACGGGCCTGGCCGGGGTATTCTGCTCGGCAATGATCTATGTGGACACGGGCAGGCTCCATTGGAGCGCCCCGCGCTGCTTCCTGCGCATGGGAGGCACCGTGATCCTCTTCGCCAGCGCCCCCTTCAGCCCTGCCACCGCCTCATTCCTGCTGCTGGCCAAGCTTATCGCCGAGTCCTCCACACTCCTCGAACTGCGCAGTCCCTCCAAGGGCCCCGCCGCCAGCGCACGACTGCTCGTCGGTCCCCTGCGCCACCTGGCACTGGCACGCCTTGGCTTGGGCCTTGCCGCGGCCCTTGCCCTGGCCCTCGCCCCCCTTCCCGCCGCACTGGGCCTCCTTCTCCTCGGTGAACTCGCCGAGCGCGCCCTGTTCTTCCGCGCCGTGGACCCGTCCCGCATGCCTGGCATGCCCGCGGGCCCGGAACACGCCCACTAGCCCCCTGCCCTGCCTCCCCCTCTTTCCCCCATGAAAGCCCTCCTCGACGCCCTGCTGCACGCACGCGATGGCAAGATGACCCGCGAGCTCACGCAGGGTCCCACCCGCTACAGGCTGGGCATGCTGCCGGAGCGACTAAGTCCCGCCTCGGTGGTCCGAAGCACCTGCGGGTATTGCAGCACGGGCTGCTCGCTCAACATCCACGTGGGTCCCGACGGCCGCGCCCTCAACCTCAGCCCGGATCCCGCCTACCCGGTGAACCGCGGCATGGCCTGCCCCAAGGGCTGGGAGGCGCTCGCCCCCCTGGCCGCCGGCGACAGGCTCACCAGCCCCCTGCTCCGCAATCCTGAAAGCGGCCGGCTGGAGCCCGTGGACTGGCACACCGCACTCAAGGCCTTCACCACGCGCTTCAAGGCCCTCCAGGCGGAACACGGCCCCGCCACGGTCGCCGTGCTCAGCACGGGGCAGATCGTGTGCGAGGAAATGGCGCTGCTCGGCCTGCTCGCCCGCTCGGGCATGGGCGTGAGCCACCTCGACTCCAACACGCGCCAGTGCATGGCCACCAGCCACGTCGCCTATCGCCAGAGCTTCGGCTTCGACGCCCCGCCCTTCAGCTACGCCGATTTCGAGGAAAGCGACGTCCTGGTCTTTGTCGGTGCCAATCCCGCCATTGCCCACCCGATCCTCTGGCAGCGCGTCATGGAAAACCGCCGTCAGCCCGAGCTCATCGTGATCGATCCCCGACGCACCGAGACAGCCATGGCGGCCACGCTCCATCTGCCCCTGCTCCCGAAGAGCGACCTCTGCCTCCTCTACGCCGTGGCGCGCCAGCTCTTCCTCGAGGGCAAGGTGGACCGCACCTACCTCGAGGCGCACACCGAGGAGCCCGCCGCCTTCGAGGCCTTCCTCGCCCCGTACACCCTGGAGCGCGCCTGCGCCGAGACGGGCCTGGAACGCCCCGCGCTCGAGCGCCTGATCGCCCTCGTCGGCAACCCGGCGAAACGTGTCTCCTGGTGGTGGACCATGGGCGTGAACCAGAGCCACCAGTCCACGAGGACGGCCCAGGCCATCATCAACCTCTGCCTCATGACCGGCCAGGTCGGCCGCCCCGGCACGGGCCCGAACTCGATCACCGGCCAGTGCAATGCGATGGGCTCCCGCCTCTTTGGCAACAGCTCCACGCTGCCCGGCGGACACGACCCCGCGGAGCCCGCCGCACGCGCCCGCGTGGCGCGTATCCTGGGATTGGATACGGCGCTCATGCCCACCGCCAAGAGCATCGCCTACGACCAGATCATGGACGCCATCGACGAGGGTTCCGTGAAGGGGCTCTGGGTGGTGGCCACCAACCCCGCCCACTCCTGGATCGGCCAGAACCGCTTCCACGAGCTGCGCGCCAAGCTCGGCTTCCTCGTCGTGCAGGACATGTACGGCACCACCGAGGTGGCGCAGGTGGCCGACCTCGTGCTCCCCGCCGCGGGCTGGGGCGAGAAGGAGGGCACCTTCATCAACAGCGAACGCCGCATCTCCGTGGCGCGTCGCGTGGCCGCCCCCCCGGGCCTGGCCCTGCCCGACTTCGCCATCTTCAAGCTCATCGCCGAGGCCTGGGGCTGCGGGGAGCTCTTCCGCGCCTGGGACAGCCCCGAGGCTGCGTTCCGCATCATACGCGAGCTCACGCGCGGCCAGCCTGCCGACTTCACCGGCATCGAGGGCTACGAACACCTGCAGCAAGAGGGCGGCATCCAGTGGCCCTTCAGCGAGGCCGACTCGGCCGCCTGCGCAGGTTCCCCCCTGCGCGAACGCAGGCTTTTCGCGGACGCCAGGTTCTTCACCCCCTCGGGCAAGGCCCGCCTGCTCTTCGCCGAGCCGCGCCCCCTTCCCGAGCCAACCGATGAGGAGTACCCCTTCTGCCTGAACACGGGGCGGGGCAGCTCCGCCCAGTGGCACACCGGCTCGCGCACCAACAAGAGCAGCGTGCTGCGCAAGCTTTCCCCGGCCGCCCAGATCGTCGAGATCCATCCCGAGGACGCGCGTCGCCTGGGCATCGTCGACGGCGCCGCCGTCATCGTGCGTTCACGGCGCGGCGAGGCCTCCGCCATCGCCACCATCAGCCCTGTCGGTCGCCCCGGGCAGCTCTTCATGCCCATGCACTTCCCGGAGGTGAACCGACTCACGCACCCCGCCTACGACCCGCATTCACGGCAGCCCGCCTACAAGGCCTGTGCCGTGACGATCACACCGGCCTGAGACGGCTCAGCCGCCGATCATCGACATCGTCGGAATCGGATCGCGGTATTTCTCGCCCTGCTTGCTGAGCAGGGCCTGCCCCAGGGCCTCGGACCAGCGGTCGCCCGCCTCCAACTGATTGGCGGCCTCGAGCACCGGGGAAAGGTCATGTTTCACATCGCGCGCCAGGCAGCCATAGAGCCAGCCGTCCGAGGTGATCCGCAGGCGGCGGCACCCATCGCAGAAGGGCTGCGAGGTCGGGGAAATGAAGCCGCAGACACCCTGCGCACCCTCGGGAGTGGTCACCCGCCAGTCACGGCTGGTCTCACGCATGTCCCAGGGCAGGGCCTCCAGGCCGAAGCCCTCGGCACGAAGCCTCTCGCGCACGTCCTCCGAGGAGAAAAACTCCTCGCCGAAGCGGGTGCCACCGGCGCCGATCGGCATCAGCTCCAGGAAGCGCAGCTCGCAGCCCAGCGACACCGCATGGCGCAGCACGGCAGCCACGTCCTGCTCATTCGAGCCACGCAGCACGACCATGTTGAGCTTCACCGGCGCAAGCCCGGCGGCCAGGGCGGCGTCGATGCCCGCCAGGGTCCTTGCGAGCACACCCCCGCGTGTCACCCTGCGGAAAACCTCCGCGTCCATGGAGTCGATGCTCACATTGATGCGCGAGAGGCCGGCGGAGGCGAGGGCCTGAGCATCGCGTGCCAGGAGCTGGCCATTGGTGGTCAGGGCGATGTCATCCAAGCCCAGGCCGCGGATGGCCGACACGAGGTCCGGCAGGTCGCGACGCAGCAGCGGTTCGCCTCCGGTGAGGCGGATGCGACGCACGCCAAAGCGGGCGTGAAGGGCGCCCAGGAGGCGCACGATCTCGCGGTGACTCATCTCGCGCGTTGTATCACGTGCACAACTACAGCCTTTCTCAGGCATGCAGTAGGTGCAGCGCAACTGGCAGCGTTCGGTCACCGACAGGCGCACGGCATAGTCGCGCGCGAGGACGGGAGGTGGAATGAAATGCATGGAGGTCTTCTTTCCAAGAGGGGAGGCGCGGGAGTTTCCCTCCGCACCCTGTCGGCCATGCTCCCCTGGGATCCTCTCCTTTAGGCAGCCTGGCTCGAAGACAAGGGGTTTGATTTAAAGAGCACCCTCGTCCTGCCCGCTCGGGGCGCATTTCGCAAGGCTCTTCCGGTCAAAGTGTCCCCTCCCTTGAGCCCCGACAAGGCAAACCCTTCACGCCCAATGCCTATTTGGCTCCGCAGGCCAATGTTACACATTTGTCGCCAAAGCTGCGTTGCAAGGGGCGCGCAGTCCGCTTGGATTGGTCGCTTCTCGTCATGCCGACCACGAAAAGCTCCTCCACCAGCAAAACAGAAATGCACCCTGATCTCGAGGCGGTGCTCATCACCGAGGCCTCCATCCGGCGCCGCGTGAAGCAGCTGGCCAATGAGATCATGAAGACCTACGGCGACGAGGAGATCACCGTCGTCTCGATCATCAACGGTGCCATCCTTTTCACGGCCGACCTCCTGCGCCAGATCGAGAACCCCGTGCGCCTCGACTGCATGCGCATCTCCAGCTACGGCAGCGCAACCAAGTCGATCGGCACGCCCCAACTGGTGCACAGCCTGACCCTCGACGTGAAGAACCGCCACGTGCTGCTGATCGATGACATCCTCGACACGGGAAAGACGATTTCGGTGGTGACCGAGCTCATCCGCAAGCTGCACCCCGCCTCGATCCGCACCTGCATGCTGCTCGACAAGAAGGGCCGCCGCGAGGTGGAGTTCAAGGCCGACTTCGTGGGCTTCGAGATCCCCGACAAGTTCGTGGTGGGCTATGGCTTGGACTTCGCCGAGCGCTACCGCAACCTGCCCTGCATCGGCGTGCTGAAATCTCACCTCCAGAACCCGCCCGAGTGGGGCCACTGAGCCCTGCTTGGCGGCGTGCGGCCTGCCTGCAGGCCCCAGCGTTCCATCGACTCCCTCGAACAGCAAAAAGCCGGTGCACACGCACCGGCTTTTGTTTGCCAGGCTCCCCGGAATGGAAGGTCCAGGGCCTGGGAACGCAGGGAGGCGCCACGAGCGGGCGCAATGAATGGACGCCACGTGCGGGCACCACGAGGGGATGCCCCGCAGGCTCAGCTGCCCGGCTTGCTCGCGGGAAGCGCGGCGAGATGGGCTGGAATCGCGTCGGGCTGGTAGGTGGGGAAGCTCAACTCCAGCAGGGAGATGGCAGGGATGTCGAAACGGGTGGTGCCGGCGCTGCGGTCGACCAGCATGCCCACGCCCGCCACTTCGCCGCCCGCCTTGCGGATGATGTCGATGCACTCGATGACGCGACCGCCGCGGGTGACGACGTCCTCGACGATGAGCACCTTCTCGCCGGGCGAGAGCTTGAAGCCGCGGCGCATGACCAGGACATTGTTCTCCTTCTCGGCGAAGATGAAGCGCACCTTCGACTGGCGGGCGACCTCCTGGCCGATGACCAGGCCGTCCATGGCGGGGGCGAGCACGGTGTCGTACTTCAGTCCTGAGAGCTTCGCGACGAGCAGCTCGCCGAGGCGCTCCACGGCGTCCATGTGCTGGCACACCTGGGCACACTGGAAAAAGTGGCCGCTGTGCAGGCCGGAACGGAGAATGAAGTGCCCCTCAAAGAGGGCCTTCGTGCGCTTGAAGATGTCGAGAACTTCCTGCTGGGTCGTGTCCATCCGCCGAACTTGGCGGGCGGCGCGCGAAAAAACAAAACCATATTTTCCCGGAGCGCCCATATCGCACGCATGCCCTTGACCCACAGCAACCCCGGGACATGGTGCACGCCTTTCGGGTGGCGCTCCGCCGCGCCTCCCATCATTCTGAACCCGTCCGATGAAGAACTCGCCAATGCAGGTCCCGCTGGAGGACGAGCTGGGAGACGTGCTCGACAAGGCACTCTCCCGGGCGGGGCTGTCGCCTGACCAGGCCGCCGCGCGTTCGGGCGTGGAGGTGTCGCGGCTGCGCGACGCCCTGGACTGGCGCAGCGAGCTGGACTGCAGGGAGCTCGGCGCCCTGGCTGCGCTGCTCGGCCTGAACGAGGTTGGGCTGTGCGCCCTGGCCTCGGGCTCCTACCCGCTTCCCGAAATCGCAGGACTCCCCTTCTGCCTGCACCCGCTGCGCATGCCGCACGGCATAGGCGTCGCCAATGCCTACATCATCTCGGAATGCTGCGGCTCCGGGGGCATCCTTTTTGACACCGGCCCCGGCCTGGAGGCGCTGCTGGCGGGCTGGCCCTCGCGTATCCAAAAACTGGATGCCGTCTTTCTCACGCATGTGGAACCCGAGCATGCGGGCGGCCTCTGCGAGGTCACCCGCCACTTCAGGGCGGAGCATGCCTTCAGCCCCGCCCCCACGGGGAGCCCTTGCCACCGCGAAATGGTGGACGCCCAGTCCTGGGAAAACGGCCGCTTCCGCGTGACCGCGCTCAGCACACCCGGGCATGCGGCGGCGCACAACTGCTACCTGGTCGAGTCGGCGGGCGCGCGCCGCGGACGCAGCCTGCTCATCAGCGGCGACCTGCTCTTCGCAGGCTCGGTCGGCTGTCCCCTCCATTGCGCGGAGCGCCTCAACGCGAGCCTCGGCCGGCTGCTCTCCAGCCTGCCGGAGGACACGGTCATCGCTCCCGGCCACGGGCCTCTCACGACGCTCGCCAACGAGCGCCGCTACAACCCCTTCCTGCGCTGAACGGGGGCCTTCCGCCCAACGCCCGCAGTCCCGCGCGCAGCGGTGTCACAGGGCGCGGCGCTTCTCCAGCTCCGCGCGGATCTCCGCAGCACCGGCAACCCCGTCCTGCTGCGCCTCCGCGGCGAGGAGGATGGCCTCCTCGAGCGGGGGAGCCTCCTCGAAGCCCTGATGGCGGCGCTGCGCCAGGATGAACTTGGCCTGGCTGTTGCCGTTCGCCGCGGCGCGCTTGTAAAGCAGCATGGCGCGGGCGGTGCTCTTGCGCACCGCGGAGCCTTCGTCAAAGAGCTTGGCGAGGGTGAAAGGGGCCTCGGACTGTCCCTCCCTGATGGCGTGCTCGAGCAGCGGGACGGCCTCGGCCGCACGTCCTTCGCTGATCATCTCCTGGCCCCGCACATGAAGCTCGTCGCGGTCCCCGGCGGAATAGGCCTGTGAACGCAGGGAGCGTCCCTTCTCGGGGTCCCTGGCCACGCCGAGTCCGCGCTCGTACATGAGGCCCATGCGATGGTTGAAGGCCGCATGGTACTGCCGCTGCGCCAGCTGGTCGCCATTGACGTCGGTGAGCATCTTGCGCGCGCCCTCGGCGTCGCCCCGCTCGAGCAGGATGTCCGCGGCATAGGCCCGCGCCATCACGTTGCCGTTCTTCACCGCCAA
>JAHFTI010000121.1 GCA_023265535.1 Opitutaceae bacterium | reverse complement strand
CGGAGTTCCTGTGGCGGCGAAAAGGGAGGAGCCCCAGCCTTCAGCTGTGAGCTTGGCGTCTAGAGCTTGATCCTGGTCGTCTGCTTCAGGTCTGCCGAGGAGGCTCCCGCCGACACCGTCCATTCACCCGCGGGGATTCCGTAGGCGCCTTGCCCAGAGTCCCAGCGGCGAAGGGCGATGGCGGGAATCGTGATGCGCAGGCTGCGCTTTTCCCCCGCCTTCAGGCTCACGCGTGTAAAGCCGCAGAGGGAACGCAGCTCCCTCGTCTGTGTGGAGGGGGGCGGGGTCGCATAGAGTTGCACCACGTCGTCCCCCTCGAGCGAACCGCTGTTGGTCACGTCGAGCGTTGCCGTCAGCGAGCCGTCCGCCGAGCGCTCCAGCTGCAGGCCGCCGTACTCGAAACGGGTGTAGCTCAGGCCGTGTCCGAACGGATACAGGACTCGGCCGTCGTAAAAGCGGTAGGTCCTGTTGGCCATCGAATAGTCGGTGAAGGCGGGCAGGTCTGCGGTCGAGCGGTAGAAGGTGACGGGCAGATGTCCCGAGGGATTGACCAGCCCGAAGAGCACTTCCGCCACGGCACGGCCTCCCTCCTGCCCGGGGTACCAGGCCTGCACCAGGGCCGCCAGGTGTTCATCCTCCCACGGGAGCGCCATCGCCGAACCGCTGCAATTCACCATGACCACGGGCTTCCCCGTGGCGTGCAGGGCCCTGATGAGCTCGGACTGCTCCGCGGGCAACTCGATGGTGTCGCGGTCGAAACTTTCGCCTTCCTGTGCCGCCGTGATGCCGCCCACGTAGAGGATCAGGTCTGCTTGTGCGGCCACCGAGAGCGCCTCGGCCTTGAGCTCGGCGACGGAGCGTGTGGTGGTGTTGTCCTGTCCGCTCCAGGGCGCAGTCTGCGTGCGCGTGGTCACGGGGCTGCCCATGGCGTACAGCACCTTGATTCCGGGTTCGGCAAGGCGGCGTATGCCGTCGAGAAGGGAGATGGGCCTCGAGGAGGTGCCGTGATAATTGCCCTCGAGCATCGACTTCGAGGCTGCATTCGGGCCGATGACCGCGATCTGTTTCAGGCGCTTCCTGTCCAGCGGCAGCACCCCGTTGTTCTTCAGCAGCACGATCGACTGCCTGGCCAGCTCAAGCGCCACCTGCCCGTGCGCCGGAAGATCATTGTCGCGCAGGGTGTAGGCATTGAAGGGCACCCTCTCGGCAGGGTCGAAAAGCCCCAGGCGGAAACGTGTCCACAGCGTGCGTTGCAGGGCCTCGTCGATCTCCGCCTCGGTCACCAATCCCTGCTGCACAGCGCGGACCAGTGCGTTGTAATCGCCGCCACAGCAGAGGTTGCAGCCCGCCTTCACCGCCAGGGCCGCCGCCTCCTCCGCGGTCTTCACATACGCATGTTTGTCGGCTCCATAGATGTCATGGATGGCGTCGCAGTCGGACACCACATAGCCCTCGAAGCCCCAGCGTCGCCTCAACAGTTCGGTGAGCAGGAAGGGGCTGGCGCTCGCGGGCACGTGGTTGACGGCGTTGTAGGCGCTCATCACCCCGCCCACCTTGGCCTCGCGAACGAGGCGCTCAAAGGCGGGCAGGTAGCTGTCGTAGAGGTCCCGGTCGGAGATGACGGCATTGAAACGGTGGCGGTCCAGCTCGGGGCCGCTGTGCACGGCGAAGTGCTTGGCGCAGGCCATCGCGAGCATGTACTCGGGGTGGTCTCCCTGGATTCCGCGCACGAAGGCGATGCCGATTTCCGAGGTGAGAAACGGGTCCTCCCCGTAGGTCTCCTGTCCGCGCCCCCAGCGCGGGTCGCGGAAGAGGTTCACATTGGGCGTCCAATACGTGAGTCCGGTCCACCACTTGGAGTCGCCGTTGTGCTGGTTCGCGTGGTCGTTGAACTTGGCCCGTCCCTCGATGCCAATGATCCTTCCCTGGCTTTGGAAGAGCGCGGGATTCCAGGAGGCCGCACCGCCCACCGGCTCGGGGAACACGGTGGCGAAGCCGTTGTTGGCCACGCCGTGCAGCGCCTCGTTCCAATAGTCGAATGCGGGCAGCCCGAGCCGCGGAACGGAAGGCGCGGCATTCCTGAGCTGGGCCACCTTTTCAGCGAGCGACAGGCGGCGGATCAGGTCCCCGGCCCTTTCCCGCACCGGGCGGGAGGGCTCGCGCCAGAATGCCGGCTCCCTGATCTCGGGCACCTGCGTGGCGCGCGCGGAGAAAGCGTCGGCGAGCTCGTTGGCCGCGAACGACAGCACCGTGGCTCCATCCTGCGCTCGCACGGTGATCGTGTTGAACTTGGCCTTCCCGGTCTTCGCCGAGAAGACCAGCCGGAGCGGTCCGCGCAGTGCGTCCTCGCCCTTCTCCACCGTGCCCTTAAGCGTGGCCATGGTTGCCGGGGCCCCCGCCTGCGCCAGGACGTCGAAGTTCTCCGCCAGCACCTGTTCGCCCGCCATGACGCTGAAGACGCGTTCGCCCACCGCGGTGGCCTGTGTCTCCACGGCGCCGATCTCGATCCCGTAGCGCCCCGCCGGCAGGTTGGCGATCACCACCATGAAGAGGCTTCCGTTGACGTCCTCACGGTAGGCCTCGGGTGCGAAGCTCCCCCCCGCGATGGGCAGGGCCCCGGGCTCCCGGTGGTGGGAAAAGTCGCCGGAGACCGTGACCGCTCCGCCGCAGCGGGAGCAGGTCTCGTCGGCGGCGAACAGGGTGGCGGCAAGCACGCACAGGAGCGCGAGCCAGGTCCCGAGCAGACCCTGTCTCGGGCGCTGGGGCGGGGTGGGGTGGAGGCGGGTCATGAGGGGTGTATTCAGAATGGGATTACAACAGGGCGGGGTGCCGGCCGCGGGTTCACTTGGCCCAGGCCGCGCCCTCGGGCGTGCGGCGCCAGGCGAAATACCGGTCCAGCACCTCCAGCGCGCCGGCATCGGGCACGGTTCCCACGGTGGCGGTTTCGCGGAAGTGCATCACCTTCGGGGTTTCCTCGCTGAAACGCGGCCAGGCGGGGAGTCCCGGGCCGTTGGGATCGCCGAATTTGGCGAAGTTGACCCAGTAGTTTGCCACGCTCTCCGAGATGGCGAAGTCCCCGGCCCCGAGCCTCGTGTCGTTGCGGTCGAGCGTCTGGAACACGTAGGGAACGTCAACCCCATGGGGCATGCCATGGTCCGCCGCCGGCGACCCTGCAGGCTGTTGCGCATGCCGGTCGAAGTGGTAGAGGAAGACCCGCGCCTTTCCGGTGCGCGCCTGCAGCCGCGCCCAGTTCCAGGTCTGCCAGCCGAACGCCGCATCCCGCATCAGGTTGCGCGCCGCGCGCCCTACGCTTGCGGAGCCCGCGGGGTAGGCTGCGAGCAGCGCCTCCGCATGCGGGCCGTAGCGCAGGCGCGTGCTGGCCACGTATTCGGCCGGGGTTTTCTCGTGCGCGAAACTCAGCCCCTCGTCGGAGTTGTAGCCGATGAGCACGTCGACATCATTGTAGTGACCTTTCTGATACAGCTCGGACTGGTCCCCCGGGATGATCCAGCCGTCGACGATCGGCCACGCCGTCCCGCTGCCCCAGCCGCCCGGCAGCTTCCCCGGCGGCAGTTTCCGCAGCTCCGCAAGCGAGGCCGCGCCCGCCCGGGCGGCATAGGCCACCCCCGACTGTTCCGCCGCCCTCAGGCCGCGCATGTTCTCGCCCGGAAAGGTGGTCGGCCGCGTCGGCCCGAAGTTGCCGCCGCTCTGCGAGATCGCCGCCCGGAAGAGTCCTGCCGCCTCGGGCGAGGCGCACAGCATGCTCACCGAGATTCCGCCTGCCGACTCGCCAAAGAGGGTGACCTTGCCGGGATCGCCGCCGAAGGCCGCGATGTTCCTCCGGATCCAGCGCAGCGCGGCGATCTGGTCCTGCAGGCCGTAGTTGCCGGAGACCCGCCCGGCCGTCTCGGCGCTCAGCTCGGGATGTGCCAGGAACCCCAGCGTGCCCACGCGGTAATTCAGCGTGACCAGCACCACCCCCTTGCGTGCGAGGTGCTCGCCATTGTGCACCGGGGTCGACGTCGAGCCGAACGAGAAGCCTCCCCCGTAGATCCAGACGAGGACGGGCAGTTTCTCCTCGGGCGTGCGCGCGGGCGTCCACACGTTCAGGTAAAGGCAGTCCTCGCTGACCTTGCCCTTGCCGTCGCCCTGGTAGGGGTCGGGCGCGAACTCGCGTGCGGGGCGCACTCCCTCCCACCTTGCGACAGGTTGCGGCGCCTTCCAGCGCAGCTCCCCGACCGGAGGCGCGGCAAAGGGAATGCCGCGATACACGGTCAGCCCCTGCTCGCTGCACCCCTGCACCAGTCCGGCTTCCGTGAGTGCAGGGGCCGCCTGTTCCGCCCCGCAGGACAGCACCGCCAGCAACAGCATCGCCACCATCCCGAGGCAGACCTGTATTGGTTTCTCAACTACGGACAGCCGGCTCCCTGGCCTGGGCTGGGCATTGCGGGTCGTGGGTGAGGCGGCGCATGGCCGGCGATCAAGGGTGCGCTTCATTAGGATCAGGATTGGGGAAAGGGATCATCAAGGCAGTCCGATCCTCCGGGGAATCTCCATTAATCTTTCGTAGTAGTGCCCGCCCCTGGTTCTCCCTCCGCTACGGTCCTCAGCCTGGGCATTTCGTGCCCGGCCCCGCCCGGCCCTCGTTCCGCAAGTCACTCCACCTGTCCTGTCAGTCCCTCAACTCGGCCATCACCTTGTGACCTCTCGAAGGGGGGCGGGCCCGCCCGGCTACTCCAGGTGGATGATGCCGCGCCGGATGCCCGCGAGCACCGCCTGGGTGCGGTCGGCCACGCCCAGCTTCGCGAAGATGCTGGCAAGGTGCACCTTGACCGTCGATTCCACGAGATGGAGGGCGTCCCCGATCTCCTTGTTCTTCAGCCCGCTGCCCACGAGTTTCAGCACCTCGATCTCCCTGGGCGAGAGTTGTGAGGCCAGCCGGCTGGCAAGGCGCTTGGCCTCCTCATGGTGCACCACCTGCTCCCCTGCCGCGACACGCCGTATGGCGTCCATCAGGACATCGAAGGAGGACTCCTTGCCGAGGAAGCCGCTGGCCCCCGCCGTCAGGGCCGCCGCGATCTCCGTGCCGCCCGCAAAGCTGCTGAGCACGAGGACGCGCACGGAACGGGACTCCTTGCGCAGCTCGGCGATGGTCTCGACCCCGTTGCGGTTCGGCATGCGCAGGTCCAGCACCACGATATCCGGTTTGTGGATACGGTACTGTCCGATGGCCTCCACGCCGTCCCCGGCCTGTGCCACCACCTCCATGTCGGGCTCGTTGCCTATGGCGAACGACAGCCCCGCGCGAACGACCGCATGGTCATCCACCAGCATCACCCGCAGCTTGTTTGGTTCCTTTTCGTTCTTCATGTGTTCAGTTCCCCTGGGGAAGGTTCGGAGACGAGCACCCGCACCGTGGTGCCCACCCCGGGCTTGCTCTCAAGTTCCACGACGCCGCCGATCTTCTGTGCCCGGGTGCGAAAGCCCGGCAGGCCAAGATGCGGGACATCGCCGTCGGCCACCTTGTCGGGATCAAAGCCGCACCCATTGTCCTTCACGCTCAGCCGCACCTGTTTTTCCGCGAAGGCCAGCAGGATCTCCACCTGGGTCGCTCCCGCGTGCTTGGCGGCATTGCCCAGGGCCTCCTGCGCCATGCGTAGCAAATGGTGTTCCACCGCCGGATTGAGGCGCCGCGGGGTCCCCTCGACCCGCACCGTGGCAAACTCCGCCAACGGGGCGACCTGCCCTGCGATGCGCCTCAGGGCGGCGTCCAGGGGCTCGTTGTCCAGCACCGGGGAATGCAGCCCTCGCACGGCATTGCGCAACTCGTCGCGGCAGTACTGGACCATCCTGAGTGCGGAGCCCAGGCCCGAGCGGACCGGCTCGACGCAGGCGGGCATCCGCGAGGTGGATTCAAGCTGGAGAAAGAGTCCCACGAAGCCCTGCTCCAGGCTGTCGTGGATTTCCCCCGCGAGGCGGTTCCGTTCCGCCAGCGTGGCGCTGTTCGTGGCCTCCTCCCTGAGGCAGTCCATCGCCGTGCGCAGTTCCGTTGTCCGCGCCTGCACCTGGAATTCCAGTTCGGCCAGGCGCACCCGCTGTCGGTGGGCGGAATACTTCATCGCCAGGTACACCACGAGGAAGGCCGCCAGGGGATAGGAGATGAGGGCCACCCAGCTCCTGAACCAGGGCGCCTCCACCGAGAAACGCAGCTGCGTGAGTTTCCCGATGGGCCCGAGCCTGTCCACCGCACGGACCTCCACCGCGTAATCACCCTCGGGCAGATCCGCCAGGAACACGGACGAGCCTGCGCTGGCCCGTCGCCAGTCCTCAGCACCCAGGCGATACTCGTAGGAAAGGGGGCGAGTCCATGCATAGCTGCCAGCGAAGAAATCCAGCTGCAGGCTGTTGTGTCTGTGGCGCAGCGCTCCGAGTTGCCCCGCTTCGCCCCCCTCCAAGGGGAGCAGCGTTCCGGTGCGGGTGCTTTTCAGGGCCACCAGGACAGGCGCGACGGGCGCCGCCAGGGCGGGGCCGTCGCCGGGATTGAGGCGGTAGAGTCTCTTCTCCGTCGACGCCCAGACTCCTCCGCCCTTGGGGCATTGGATCAGCGGCACCGCCTCGTTGATCGCCCTGAAGGCGTCGAGATCCGGTTCGTAACGGCCGCCCTTTATCCGCGCCGGGAACAGCCCCCCGGAGTGGGAGAGCCAGAGCGTGCCTGTTTCATCCCGCGCGATGCGTTCGACCGCGTGCGGGGAGTGCTCGATCAGGCTCCTGAGCTCGGGGGCCTCGACGGGTTCCAGGGTGCGCTCATCCAGGAACATGGGGGCGCGGGACGCGGCGCTGAAGACCACCGTCGGGCCAACCACGCTCACGTTGACCCAGCTGGGTTCCGTCCAGCTGAACTCCTCGATCAGGCGCACGCGCAGCCTGCCCTCTGCCAGCGAGATTCGCGCCACCTTGTTCATGCCCAGCTCCAGCCAGGCCGAGCCGTTGCCCGCATGCACCACGTAGGAATAGCCGACCCCGGGGACCCGTTCCGCGCATTCCGACCATTTCCCCGCTGTGCGCCGGAGCAGCGCAATCGTGTCCACTGCAATGACCACGCAGGTGTTCTCGTCGATGGGCACGAGGCGCGCCACGTTGAGTCCCGAGAGCACCTTTTCCGCCGTGCCTGACGGACTGACCTCATCAACCCCGTTGCCCCCGCCGATGAGCAGGCTTCCCCCGACGACCGCAATTCCCCAGCCCAGGTCATTGGGCTGGCCTGCCAGTTGCCTGAATTGCGTGCTGCGTGGGTTTTCCATCCCGAGGGTCTCAAACACCCTTCCGCCGGACGAGACGAGCAGGCGTCCCTGCCACTCCACCAGCTGCGGCCAATGCACATGCAGGCCCTGTTCCCGGCCGTAGGTGCTGAAGGGTTGGGGATGGAGGATCTTGAGCACACCGCGTTCCGTCACTGCCCAGAGTACGCCGGGCTCGGTGGCTTCCAGCGCCGCCACGCTTCGATAGTCGGCGCCATCCAGGATGCGAAGCACCTCTGCCTTCTCGTCAAAGAGCACCACACCCAGGCCTGCCACCGCTGCGGCGAAACCGCCCTCGGGCAGGGGCACCATGGCCAGGATCGGCCCGGGAAAATGCGCCCCGCCGTTCCAACTCACATCGACCAGGCGCCCTTCCCTGAGTCTCAGGAACTTCGCTTCCATGGTGGCCACGAGCAGGGAACTGGTTCCATTTCCCGCCGCTGCGATCACGGAGGGTTTCCCCTCGGTGCACTCCGGGGTGCGGGCCCAGGTTTCCGCAGCCAGGTCCAGGGTGAAGAAGCCGTCCTGGAAAGTGGACGCCACGAAGCGGCCGTTCAAGGGAAACAGGCCCGCCACTTTCCCGATGCGGAAATAGGAGTGGGCTCCCCTGACCTTGTCCAGGAACACCACTCCGTCCTGCCCCCAGACAAAGACGCCCAGGTCCGTGCACAGCAGGTCGCGGAAATCGCACGATTTGGTCCATTCAGGCGTATCGGGCGGCACAAGTGAAAAGGGCTCAAGTTCCCCCTTATTGTTCTTCCTGAACCCGCCCCAGGCCCCAAAGGCACCGTAGTACATGTTGCCGTCCGGTGCGCAGACGACACGGTGATAGCCCAGCCCTCCGGCTTTGCCCCCGCTGACCTTCTGCCATGTGGTGTCATTGAGGACAAAGAGCTCGTCCTGCTGCGCCACAGCCACGCGCCCGAAGGCGTCGTGGAGCAGTTGGATGCCGCTCAGGGTGCAGCCAATCTCCTCAAGCGGATAAAGGCGCGTCAGGGGCTCGCCGGCCATCGTCGTCTCTGCCGCCGAGACCTTCAATTCACCAGCCAGGCAGGCCAGGGTCACGACCAGGAGCCGCAGCAGGGCCAGGCACCGGCGCAGGCACAGGCACACGCTTGCACGGACGACGGGGCGGACGGGGATCCTTCGCTGGACAGGGAAGGGGGGCATGGGGCAGCAGGATTGCGAAGCACTCCCCCCGGCAGGTAAAGGCTCAACCCCATCAATCTTGCTATAACTTTAGCAGGGCCTGCCCTCATTGCCCTAGACGGCCCTCGCCGCCCCGGCCCCTCAGGACGGCCCTGCGCGTCCAGCCCCTCTCAGATCACCGCCGGACGCGGTTTTTCCAGCGCCGCGATCTGCGCGAAGATGCGTTCGCTCGCCCGTTGGTAGCGATCCTTGCCATCCTTCGGGTTGTCGTAGTCCGCCACGGCCATCGGGTGCCCGAACACCACGTCCACGGGCACATTGAGCTTCAGCGGTCCATTGCGCCCGAAGGCCTCGAAACTGCCGAAGATGCGCACGGGCACCACCACGGCGTTGGTCTTGCACGCCATGAAACCGACCCCCGCCTTGGGAGATTGCAGCTTGCCGTCGGGGGAACGCGTGCCCTCGGGGAAAAGGATCAGCACCTTGTTGTCGGCGAGCGCGCGCAGCACCCGCTTCATCGCCTGGATGTCCGAGCCGCCGTCGCGATCGACCGGAATGCTGCCGACTGCGTCCATCCACCAGGAACCGAAGCCCGGCTTCCAGAGCGTCTTGCGCGCGAAGAAACACATCTGGCGCGGCACCTGGCAGCCGATCAACGGGGGGTCGAGGTGGCTCTGGTGGTTCGCCGCGATGATGAAGCCACCGTTCTTGGGCAGGTGTTCCAGGCACGCCACCTCGCCTCGGAAGCAAATGTCGGACATGCCCTTGAGGACGTAGTGGCACAGGCCATACACCTTCGTCATCCACACCTGTGGGAATCGCTCGGTCATGATGGTTTTGGGGGGGG
>JAHFTI010000637.1 GCA_023265535.1 Opitutaceae bacterium | reverse complement strand
GCAGCAGGCACGAACCTTCGGGGCGTGAGGCGATGCGATCGGGATCGATCGAGCAGACCAGGAGGCTGCCCCGCCCCACCCTGCACTCGAACACCAGACCGAGGCGGTGGTTGCGGTCGAAGTTGTCGATGACCTGAACCAGCGGGCGCAGGCAGGCGGGTGCCTCGTCCAGGATCATGGGACGTCCCGCCATGACGAGGTGCCACCACTGCCAGTCTGAGCTTTCGCCGGTCGGGAAGGAGGCCAGGGCGGGGTGCGCGGGATCGATGAGCAGGCCCATGGTGCCCGGGGAGGGCGGGAGCGCGTACTGGTCGCACACCCGCTTGAACATGGGGTAGCACCAGAAGTCAGTCATGAAGAGGGGCGCGAGCGAGTTGGGCAGCGAGGAATGCGCGGGGAAGAGCAGCACGCGGGCGCCCGCATCGAGCGCCGCCAGTGTATCCGAATCAAGGATACGCGAGACCAGGAGCCCGGGCGCGGGCGGGGGCACAGGCGTGGCGGGAGGGAACACCCAGAGGGGCCAGCTGTTGCTGCGCCCGGTGCCTGACAGGGTGAGCTCAAGCTCGCAGCGCGAGGCAAAGGTCAGGGACGGGAGAGGGAGGCTGAGATGCCCCAGCGAGTGGAGGGCGCCCTGGGCGAGGTCGAGCGGTGCGGTGGTCCCCTGAAGGAGAACCGCGCCGGAGGAGCCCAGGAGCCGCCACTCCAGAACCGCCCCCACGAGGGGCGCGGGGCCGTGGTGCGCGAGCTGGAGCTCGGCGCTCAGCAGGGATCCTGACTCCCAGACATGCCGGTCCATGCGAAGCAGCGGCACGGTGTCGCTGCAGAAGCGCCTCCAGTCCGAGGGGCTGATGAGACCCTTCGAGCGCATGAAGACATTGAGGACGCCGATCAGGGCAGTGCCCTGTCCCGGATAGTCCTGGAGGTCGAGCAGCTGGAAGCCGCTCCAGCCGGGGGTGCGGAAGGCGGCCTCGATGTCCTCGCGGTAGCAGCGCAGGGCCAGGGCCCCGGCGGCGCGGAAGAAGGCATGGCGCTGTTCCCAGAGGCCGGCCCGGCGGAGGGACTCGGCATACTGCTCCAGGTTGCGGGCCTCGAGCACACCGGTGTAGAGCGGGATCTCGTCGTAGTCGGGGTAAAACTGGTACTGGCCGGTCTCGTGCCCGATGAGCGGCAGGGTGAAGCCCTCGGCGGAGGCGCTGAAGTCGTGCCGTGTTCCGGGGCCCTCCGTCTCGATGTGGCCGAGCGGGAGGTCGGCGTGCGAGTACGAGGCCCGGGTGCGGCCGGCGGGGCCGGGCCGGGTGCGCATGGTGACCCAGAAATCGTCACCCGGCTGCTCGCCCGGGGAATTGAAAAAGGCGTTGGTGCCACTGGCGAAGAGCGGGCGAGGGTCGTGTGCACGCAGTCGCGCCACCAGGGAGGCGAGCACCTCGCGCCTGCCGCCCGTCTCGTTGCCCAGGCTGAAGAGGCAGAAGGAGGGGTGATTGCCGTAGGTATCCAGAATTCCCCTACCCTCCTGCTCGAGGTACGCCTCGAGGCCCGGCTGGGCGGGGTCGGGCAGCACGCCCCAGAAGGGCAGCTCCGGAAGCAGGAAGATGCCGGCGCGATCGGCGGAGGCGAAAGCGGCGGCGGGCGGAGTCCAGCTGTGGAAGCGGACATGGTTCAGGCCGTACTCGCGGCAGGTGGCAAAATAGGCATCCCAGAAGACCTCGTCCATGGGAGGGTGCCCGGTGAGGGGAAATGCGCAGCAGTCGTGCTTGCCGCGCAGGAAGACCCTGCGGCCGGCCGAGAGCAGGCGCGAGCCCTCGCGACGGAAGTCCCGGAGGCCCGTGACGAGGCTGGTGTAATCGGAGAGTGGATACAGGCCGGCGGCTCCCTGGAGGCGGAGCGAGAGGGTCCAAAGGGCGGGATTGTACTCGTCCCAGGCGGCAAAACCGCGAGGCAGGGGGAGCTCGACCCTTCCGGCCCCATCGGCGGGAAGATCCGCAAGCGCAAACGCCTGCTCCAGGGCGCAGGGAACAGAAGTGGCGGTTGCGGCGGAACCGGCGCCATCGGCGGCAGGGAGGCAGGGCTCAAGCCTGGCCACGAGGGTGCCGCTGCAGGCCACGCCCGCAGGCAGGCGGAGCCGGAACTCGACGCGTGCGGAGGGGCCATCGGACAGCAGGGAGACACGGGCCGAGGAGATGCCGAAGAGCGGCGTGCGGCGCAGCTCCACGCGTCCCAGAAGGCCATTCCAGTTGGTCTGCGTGGCCTCCGAAAGGGCGTGTCCCGAAACGGGCAGCGGAAAGGCATTGTCGACACACAGCACGAGGACATGGCGCCCCGGGGCGGGCGCACCGAGTGCGTGCCGATGAGGCGTGTACACGCTCAGCAAGGGGCCCCCGACCGGCACACCATCGAGCCAGAGACGGGAAGGCTTGGTGCGTTCGATGAACAACTCCAGGTGCCCCCCCTCCCAGTGGGCCGGAATGTCGATCTCACGCCGATACCAGGCGGGCCCCACATG
>JAHFTI010000120.1 GCA_023265535.1 Opitutaceae bacterium | reverse complement strand
CCCCCTTGACCCTGCGTCCCCCCCGAGTCCGTGCGTCCCCCCGTGACCATGCCCCCAATCCCCACGCCTGCATTACCGTCCTCCAAAGTTCACCCCCGAAAACCGCCCGAAAGATTACTGTAATGCCCTACGTGCGTTGCAACGGGCCGCCTGCACCCCGCCCATGGCTCACCCCCATGAACCTACGCCCCAGTTCCCTCCTGGCAGGCCTGCTCTGCCTGCTGACCGCCCCCCTCGCCCTCAGGGCCGCAAATCCGATCATCACGGATGTCTTCACGGCCGATCCGGCCGCGCTCGTCCACAACGGTGTCGCCTACATCTACACCGGCCATGACGAGGCCGTCGTCGGCCAAAACGCCTACAAGATGAAGGACTGGCTCTGCTTCTCGTCGACCGACATGGTCAACTGGAAGGCACACCCCTCCCCGCTCAAGCTCACGGACTTCGCCTGGGCCAACTCCGACGCCTGGGCCGGCCATGTGGTCGAGCGCAACGGCAAGTTCTGGTGGTACGTGCCCATGTACCACAGGTCCATACCCGGTTTCTCCATCGGCGTCGCCGTCTCCGACAGCCCCACGGGCCCCTTCAAGGACGCGCGCGGCTCCGCGCTCATCACCAACAACATGACGACCGACGTGAGCATCTTCTGGGACGACATCGATCCCGCGGTCTTCATCGACGACGACGGCCAGGCCTACCTGTTTTGGGGCAACACAAAGTGCAGGTACATCAAGCTCAAGGAAAACATGATCGAGACGGAGGGCGCCATCACGACCCTCAACACGCTCCCCATGTACACCGAGGCCCCCTGGGTGCACAAACGCAACGGCCTCTACTACCTCACCTACGCCACCGAATGGCCCGAGCGCCTCGGCTACGCCACCGGCCCCTCCATCAACGGTCCCTGGACCTACCGCGGCGTCTTCAAGGGCTACGCAAGGAACTGCGGGACGAATCACCACGCCATCATCGAGTTCAAGGGACGCGACTACCTCGTGTACCACAACGGCGGACTCCCCACGGGCGGCGACTACAGGCGCTCCGTCTGCGTGGACTACCTCAACTACAATCCCGACGGCACGATCCAGGTCGTGACCGAAAGCACAACCAGCGTGGACGCCGTGCCCCTGGTGCACAACACCGGCCCGGGCCGCCTCACCAACATCTCGGTTCGCTCCTTCGCGGGCACCGCCGAGCAAAACCTCATCGCCGGCTTCATCATCGCGGGCGCCGGACGCAAGGAGGTGCTGATGCGCGGAGTCGGCCCTACCCTTGCGGGCTTCGGCGTCAGGGGCGAGCTCGCCGACCCGAGCCTGCGCGTGGTCACTCCCGATGCCAAACTCGAATACGGCAACAACGACAACTGGGGCGGCGACGCCTTCCTCAAGGCCAGCGCCAGCTCCCTGCGCGCCTTCACCCTGCCCGACAGCTCGAAGGATGCGGCACTCCAGCTCAGCCTGCCCACCGGCCCCACCACGGCACTCATCAGCGGTGCGGCGAACGGCACGGGCGTGGCCCTCGTCGAATGCTACGACGCCACTCCCGACAACACCGCCACCTCGCTGCGCAATGTCTCGGGGCGCGCGTACGTTGGCGGCGGCGACGAGGTGCTCATCGCGGGTTTCGTCATCAGCGGCAACACCCCGCTCAGGGTGCTGATCCGCGGAACCGGCCCGGCCCTCGCCCCACTCGGCGTACCCGGCACCCTGGCCGACCCGCAGATTCGCCTCCACAACAGCGACAGCGTCGTGATCGCCTCCAATGACAACTGGGGTGGCACCGCCGAGCTCAGCGCCGCCTTCAGGTCCGTCGAGGCCTTCGACCTGCCCGCGGACAGCAGCGACGCGGCAATGATCGCCACCCTGCAGCCCGGCCTGTACACCGTCATCCTCTCGGGCGTGGGAGAGAGCAGGGGCGTGGCCCTGGTCGAGGTCTACGCCCTCCCGTGAGGAAGCGGAATGCCTACTCCGAGCGCAGCCGCAACTCGGCGCCCTTGAGGCCCTGGCTTGTGACCTTCACCACGATCTCGCCGCGTTCGCCCTCGAGCGTGCGCAGCATCACCAGGCATAGGCCGTTGAAGGCGCGACGCATGGGCTCATGGAAAGGCTCGAAGCTCCTGGGGTCCCCATTGTCGGCGGCCGCAAAACGTGCGGCGCCCGTGACCTCGAACTGAAGGCTGTTCTCGGAGAGCGGGACCAGGAGGCCTTCGGCATCCTTGATCGCCACGCTCACGAAGGCCATGTCCTTGCCGTCGGCGCGCAGCGTGGACCGATCCACGCTCAGCTCCAACTGCGCGGCGGCGCCCGTGGTCTTCACGCAGTCAGTCGCCCATTTCTTGCCGCCCTTGTAGGCGACGACTTCGACGATGCCAGGCTCGTACACCACCTCATCCCAGCGCAGTCGGTATTCGAGGGGCGCCTTCCTTTTGCGCCCGAGTGATTTTCCATTGAGGAAAAGTTCCGCCTCGTCGCCCGAGGTGAAGACGTGCACGGGTGTCACCTGCCCCACCCTGCCAGGCCAATTCCAATGCGGCAGCAGGTGCGCCATGGGCAATTCGGGGCGCCATTGCGCCTGGTAGAGGTAAAAACGATCCTTGCGGAAACCCGCCTGGTCGATGATGCCGCAATAGGAACCACGCGAAGAGTAGTAGGGCGTGGGCTCACCGAGATGGTCCCAGCCGGTCCACACGAACTCTCCCGCCACGAACGGATGGCGCTCGAGGGACGAGAACACCTTGTCGGCGGAGGAACCGAAATCGACCGCATAGAGCTCGTAGGAACTCACATGGTGGTTCACCGAGTCTCCGCCGCGCCCGTCGCGCACCGGGGAGCTGTTGTCCTTGGTGACGGGGAACAGGTAGATTCCCCGGCTGCTGAAGGCGGACGCCGTCTCGCTGCTGAGGATCACCTTGTCGGGGAATTTGTCATGAAAAGCCTGATACTGCGGAGCCGTGCGGATGCGCTCCGTGCCGACGAATTCCGGCGTGTAGCGGATGCCCTCGCCCTGGTAATTGAGGCTGATGAGGTCGAGCGCCGCGGGCAGCGGGAAATCCGGCTTCGCAAAATTCATCGCAGCGGTGGCCGGACGCGTCGGATCCTCCTCGTGCACGATCTCGCAGAGGCGCTTGGCGACGGCCGCGCCCTCCTCTGCCGTGTACTGCTCACCCACCTCGTTGCCCACGCTCCAGGCAAAGATCGACGGGTGGTTGCGGTCGCGACGCAGGAGCGCACGCAGGTCCTGCTCGTGCCAGTCGGGGAAGATCAGGTGGAAGTCGAGCGGGGTCTTCTTGCGGTACCAGCAATCGAAGGACTCATCCATGACCAGGAAGCCCATGCGGTCGGTGAGCTCGAGCAACTCGGGGGCGGGTGGGTTGTGGCTCATGCGCACCGCGTTGCAGCCGAGCTCGCGCAACACCTCGAGCTGGCGTTCGGCGGCGCGCAGATTGAAGGCGGCCCCGAGCGCACCGAGGTCATGATGCTGGTTCACACCCCTGATGACAATGTGCTGCCCATTCACGAGCAGGCCGACCTTTGGGTCGAATTTCAGCGTGCGAATGCCAAAACGTGTCTCGTAGCTGTCGCAGGCGACTCCTTCACGCATGAGGCGCGTCACCGCGACGTAGCGGTAGGGAGTCTGCTGCGGGACCGGCCCCCAGAGCTTCGGGCTGGGCACGGTGGCCGAGGACCTGAGCGCGCCCGAGGAGCGCGCAGGCAGCACCAGGTCGACGGGGGCGAAGGAGGCCACGGCCGCCCCCGACTTCCCGCCAGCCATGTCGAGTTCATACACCTGGGTGGCCACCTGCACGGTGGCGGTCTGCGCCGAGTCGTTGTCCACGCTGATTTCCAGGTCGAGCACGGCGCCCTTGTCGCCCACCTCGCGCGTGACGATGTGGGTGCCCCATTGGGAGACGTGCAGGGGCTGGGTCTTTGTGAGCCAGACATCGCGATAGATGCCGCCGCCCGGGTACCAGCGCGAGGAGCTGGGCGGGTTGTCGAGGCGGATGGCGAGCTGGTTCTCGCCGCCGAAAATGAGATGGGGCGTGAGGTCGACCTGCCAGGACGAATAGCCGTAGGGCCAGCCGCCGACGAGTTTCCCGTTGAGCCAGACCGAGGCGTAGGACATGGCTCCCTCGAACTCGAGGAACACGGACTTGCCCGCGTCGCTTGCGGGGAGGCTCAGCTTCCTGCGGTACCAGCCCACACCCCAGCTCGGCAGGCGGCCCATGCCGCCGAAGTCTCCCTCGGTGAGGAAGGGGCCCTCGATGGCCCAGTCGTGCGGAAGCTCGAGGCGGCGCCATTGGCTGTCATCGAAGTCCGCCTTCAGGCAGGGCACGTCCACGTCGGGGTCCTGCGAGGGGCGCACGGCGCGTTTCGCCGGGTCGCGCACGAAGGCGTTTCCGGTGGGCAGTATCCAAGGTTTGAGTACAAAGACGCTGGCGGCGGCGAGTTTCTCCGCCTCGGTGTGCATGGCGTCCGCGACCGTGTTCTCCTTCGTGAGGACGAGCTTCGGACGCACGTCGTAGATCAGCGCCGCGGCCCTGGGGTCGGGATCCCCCTTGTGAAAACGCCAGTCCTTGTTGAGCAGGGTGCGCTCGCGGCCGGGTGCCGAGGGAGCCGACGGGGCAGTGGCTGCGGCCAGTGCGGTGGCGAGGCCGAGAACCAACAGGGAAAACAGGGCCAGGGACTTCCCAAGGCGGACGGAAAGGAGACAAAGACTGTGCACGATTTGGGAGGGGGTTGCGGCCATGATGAAGGGGCGAAGCATGCGCTCAGCAGCACATCCAGTCTAACAATAGAAAGCTGCAGGATTCCAGGCCCGCGGCGATCTCCAAAGGCAGAGAAACTGACGGGCGCCACCCTGGCGCGAGCCGACATTGCCGTTATGAGGGAGACGTGTATCCACAAAGGGCACACAGGCCCCCCCCCATCCAGCACCATGAAAATACCCGGACTTCGCAGAGACTATGAAACGGTCGGCGGCATCGTCTTCTTCGGACGCATGCTCGACAAGATCCGCCTCAAGGCCGCAGGCACCCTGCCTGCCGGGTACTACACCGGCACGGCCTGCCGCACGCACTTCGATGCGCGCTGCTGCACCTTCCTGCGACTGGACTACTCCAAGCTCACCGAACGCGTGCTCCAGGGCGGTACCGACGAGGAGATCCTCGAATGGGCGTTCCAAAACGGCTATCGCCCCTCGGCTGACGAGATTGAAATCTGGAACGGCTTCATGACGAAGCGCGGCTGGCGCGACAGCGGCAGCCCGGAGTTCGAAAAGGCCAAGCAGGAACGGGGTTTTGGCAACCGTGCCGAGCTCCAGACCTGGTTCGACCTTCATGAGGCCGAGGAGGCCTGAACAAGCCGCCCGGCCCGCATGCACTAAGCCTGCAGGGGGGGCGAAGGGGTCACATCTATACACTTTACACGCAACCGGGCAGGCCCGGTTGCGTGTAAAGTGTATAGATGTGACCCCTTATAACCCCCATTATGCCGGAGGCTGCCTTCCGCGGGTCGGACCACTATTCCATGAAATTAAACAGGACTTGTCGGTATTTCATTACAGCGCTTTTCTTATAATTTCATGAACCCTCCGGCAGGGTCTTGCGTCTTTCATCGGGTAATCCAATTTCCCGAAACGCTCCCCTCCCTTCCCGAAGTGCGCATGCAAAAGCTTCCCTCCCTGACGCGCCTTGGCGCCGTCCTCCTCGCAGCCTCCAGCCTCGGCAGTGTGCTCTGCCTCGCCGCCCCCGAGCGCGGCCAGATTCCGCCGCATCCGCCGCGCATGCCCCCGACCGGCATCCCCGCCTTCCCCGGCGCCTGGGGCGGTGGCATGTGGATCACCGGCGGCCGCGGCGGCCAGGTCCTCGCCGTCACGAACCTCGAGGACTCCGGTCCGGGCAGCCTGCGCGCCGCCATCGAGACACCCGGCCCGCGAATCATCGTCTTCCGCACCGCCGGCACGATCCACCTGAAGAGCAACCTCGATATCAACCATCCCAACATCACGATAGCCGGACAATCGGCTCCCGGCGACGGCATCTGCATCGCCGGCCTCTCGCTCAACATCAACACCGAGAATGTCATCCTGCGCCACCTGCGCGTGCGCCGCGGCATCCCGAAGGGCGGCCAGGGCTCCGACAACATCGGCGGCAATCCGTTGGGCCATGTGATCGTCGACCACTGCTCCACGAGCTGGGGTATGGACGAGAACCTCTCCCTTTACCGCCACATGATGAAGATGCCGGGCGGCCCCGACATCAAGATGCCGACCGAGCACATCACCATCCAGTGGTGCATCACGAGCGAGGCGCTCAACGCCGGTCGCCATGCCTTCGGCGGCACCTGGGGCGGCAAGGACTCCAGCTTCCACCACAACCTCTTTGCCTGCAACACCGCCCGCAATCCGTCCATCGGCATGTCGGGCACCTTCGACTTCCGCAACAACGTCGTCTTCAACTGGGCCCACCGCTCAATCGACGGCGGCGACGAGACCTCGCAGGTCAACATCATCAACAACACCTTCAAGCCCGGCCCGGCCACGAAGGACGACATGCGCAACACGATCGTCCGCATCGAGCAGCGCAACATGTACTCGCCCGGCAGTCTCTGGCGCGAGGGCGACTGGTTCCCCGCCGAGGGCAAGCGCCCCGGCAAGTGGTACATCGCGGGCAACGTGATCGACGGCTATCCGTCCTCCACCGAGAACAACTGGAAGGCCGTGCGCGGCCCCGAGGAACTGGCCCGCGTCAACACCCCCTTCGAGGCCTGGCCCATCCCGCAGCAGAGCGCGGAGGCGAGCTACGAGTCCGTCCTGAAAAAGGCGGGCGCCACCCTGCCGCGTCGTGACGCCGTGGATACACGCGTCACCGCCATGGTGCGCAGCGGCAAGGTCGGCCCCAACGACGGCATCGTCCGCGACCCCGAGGAGGTCGGCGGCTTTCCGAGGCTCGGCTTCAGGCCCGAGGAGCTCCAGCCCGACAGCGATGGCGACGGCATGCCCGACGCCTGGGAGCTCACGCACGAGCTCGACCCGAGGAAGGCG
This sequence comes from Opitutaceae bacterium, assembly GCA_023265535.1. Lineage (GTDB taxonomy): Bacteria > Verrucomicrobiota > Verrucomicrobiia > Opitutales > Opitutaceae > MWDT01. The sequence continues at coordinate 2,317 of JAHFTI010000120.1, read as the reverse complement.
GCCGACGGCGCGCAGGACAGCGACGGCGACGGCTACACCAACGTCGAGGAGTTCCTCAACGGCACCAATCCCCGCCAGAAGCTGAACTACCGCAACCTGGCCAACAACGTGGACACGATCAGCGGCTGAGCCGTCCCAATGGGGGTGACGGCCTTGGCCACGCCCGGGGTAGCAGCGCGTCCCGCTTCGCCCCATTCCAACCGGCATCGCCGGCGACAGGTGACCGAGGCCTGCCAATCGGACATGACATTTAGTTTTAACCTAATAATTCATGTCAAATTGAGTATTATTCTAAGTGGGAAAACCATGCTACCCTGATGGCATGAAACTCATCATCCATCCCGGCAGCACGCGCAGCACGGCCGCGCTTGAATTCCTGATCACCTCCCGCCTCGAGGCCATGTCGCTTCGCCGACGCATCGAGGAGGCCGCGATCCGGTTCAACCTCCTCCCGGAGGGCAGCCCCCGCTTCCAGGCCCGCATACAGCTGCGGGTGCCAGGCCCCGACCTTCACGCCGAGGCCTGCGACCACACCCTGCGCGGCGCCGTTCACAAGGCGCTCGACACGGTGGAGGGACAGCTCGACGCCCTTGAGGGTCGGCGCCGCGCCCGCCGGCGGAGCCGCCTGCAGCTCTCCTGCGCATCACGCACCGGACGCGCCTGGTGAGCCTGTCCTGACTCGCAATGACACAAGTCCCCACTGCTCGAAGGGACTCAGGGACGCTGGAGCTGGGGGGCAGAAACCTTGCCTCCTCCCCCCTTCAAGTCTGCCCAGCCCGCCAGCGTTCCAGCCCGCGGCGACCCTCGACCAGGAGCACGAGCGTGCCCACGGTCTCGTGAAGTTCGCCCGCCTGGTCGTGAAGCCCCTTGGCTAGAAGGGAATTCTTCTCGGCGGCCTGGGCGTTCGACTGCGTCGAGCCGTCGATGCGCGTGACGGCGATGGAAATCTGGCCTATGCCCTGGCTCTGCTCCTTGCAGGCCTTGGCGAGGTCCTCGGAGAGCCCGTTGAGCTGCCTGGTCTCGTCGGCGATTGAATTGAACTCCTCGGCCACCTGTTCGCTGTAATTCACGCCGTGCTGGGACCTGTCCACCGCGCCCGCGATCTTGTCGGAGGTTTCCCGGGCGGCCTCGGCGCTCCGCTGCGCGAGGTTTCGCACCTCCTCCGCCACGACCGCAAAGCCCGCCCCCGCCTCCCCCGCACGCGCCGCCTCGACCGCGGCGTTGAGCGCGAGGATGTTCGTCTGGAAGGCGATCTCGTCGATGGTCTTCACGATCTTGGCGATCTCGCCACTGGAGGAGCGCACCGCCCCCATGGCCTCGTTCATTTCCTTCACCTGCGTGAGCCCCTTCTCGGCGTTGTCGCGTGCCTGCTTGGCCACCGTGTCGACGACGCCAGCATGCTCCTCGTTGCGCCGAGTCATGCTGTTCAATTCCTCGAGCGAGGCACTGGTCTCCTCCAAGGCAGCCGCAGCCTCATGGGCATTGGCGGAAAGCTTCTCGCTGGACTGGGTGACGTCCTGCGAGGCGCTGGAAAGTGCAGCCGCCTCGCGCGTGAGCCCCTGGATGATGCGTTGCAACGGGGCTGCGATGGACCCCACCGCAAACACGACTGAGATGACACCACCCAGGACACCCAGGATGCCTGCCACCACGACCACGTTGCGCTGCCAGGCAGCACGGGCGACAATGCTGTCGAGCGAATCGCCCAGGCCGGTCACCTGCTCCTGCAGGAACGGGTCCAGGGCCTTGCCCAGGCTCTCAGCGGCATCGTCGAAGCCCTTCATCAGGCGATTGCCTGCGGGAGTGCCTTCCCTGATGTACGCATCCGCCATCAGCCTGCCCTGCTGATAATATTGGTCGAAGGCCTTGTCGATCTCCTCGAGACGCGCCAGCTGGTCCTGTTTTCCCGCGCGCGTGAAATAGTCGCGGAAGGCGGCGATGCCCTTCTTCACACTGACGCGGTGCAGCTCGGCTTCCCTGAAGCCGTCATCCAGCCCGTCCTGGCCACGTGTGGCAGAGATGTCGGTCAGGAACTGCCAGATCGACACCACGTCGAGCTTCATCTCCTGCGCCTGGCTTGCCAAGGCAAGGTGCGTCCGCTTGGCCTCGGACACCGTCGTGTGCATGACACCGACGGAGACGGTCATCCAGGCAGCGAGGCCGGCAATAAGGAGAAGGGGTACGCTGAGAACGATCCAGAGCTTGGCTTTGAGTCCCATAATGGAGGGCCGCCTTCGATATCGAAGGTCCGGGGTGGGATCCAGATAAGCGGCGCAGGCCACTTTCACAACCCAGCGGAATTGGGTAGAATTGCGAA
>JAHFTI010000636.1 GCA_023265535.1 Opitutaceae bacterium | reverse complement strand
GGCGGTAGGTGGAGAGACCGAAGGGGACTGCCGGGGAAAGCCGGAGCCGCTGCGAACTCGGGCAAGGCAAGGCGTCCGGACGCGCTTGTCAAGAACGCATCAATAAATCTTGATATGAAGATGTAATGGCTGTCGCCCCGGGTCGCCCCGGGCTGCCATGGGCCCCCACCCACAGGCTCAGGGCATTTCGATCAGGCCCTGGCGCAGGGCGAAGCGGACTAGGCCGGCGGGTTCCTGGATGCCGAGCTTGTCCTTCAGGGAGGTGATGTGGTTGGCGACGGTCTTGGGGCTGAGCTTGAGGCGTCGGGCCATGTCGCGGGTGGAGTGTCCCTCGGCGAGGTGGCGGAGGATCTCCCATTCGCGCGGGGTCAGGGAGGCGGTGTTGTGGGCCGCCGGGGTCTTCATGGCCTCCAGGAGCATGCGGCTGCTGGTGGGGCAATAGAAACACTTGCCTGCAAGGAGGGCCGCGACCGCCTCGCGGAAGGTGCTGAGGGGTTGGCGTTTGGAGACGAAGCCGTGGACGCCGTTCTCGGCCGCGTTGCGCACGATGCATTCCTGCTCGTTCGCGGTGAGCATGAGCACGCGCAGGGTGCTGAGGCGGTGGCCGAGCTGGCGAACCAGGTCGAGGCCGGTGCCATCGGGCAGCTGCCAGCCCACGATGAGGAGCTGGGCCTCGTGGGTGGTGCAGGCCTGCAGCCCTTCGGCGACGCTGCTCGCGAGGGCGACGACGGCGCTGTGGTGGTGACGATGGAGGGCTTCGCTGAGCAGGTCCCTTAACAGGCCTTGTTCCTCAACGATGATGATGCGGGGGGATTCCACTGGGAAGGGGTTTAGCAGGAAGGGGTTGGCGGGGGAAGCTCAGAGGGGCCGCAAATGGGGCCATTCCGATTGCATCGGTGCATTGGTTGCAAATCTGTGGCACTGGTTTGTGGGGGAATTACACCCCGGCACCGGGAGAAGGGCGCTGGAGCCCTGTCCACCTGCATGGCCGGAGAGCGTTAATTGCATTAGGCAAAGTGGGTTGAGTGATCGGCGTCTCCCTCCCCCTCCTCCTGCCAGTGGTCTGGAAGGACAGGGAGTTCAGGCCGTTTTCCCTGACCTGCTGGGCGGTGTCTGGGAGGAACAGACGGGGACGGAGCGGGCCATCAGGACTTCCGTTTTGGCACCCTAACTAATAGTTAGGGTAGCCTTTGGGGGCTGGGTTGAGGGTTGTGATCGTGTCGCCCTCGCCTTGCGGGGAGGGGGGGGCGAGATAGGTGGGCTTGGCTCGTTTCCTGGCCCTGGCAGGGCATTGTCGGCGGAGAGATCAGATCGCGGTTGCGCGCGCGGAAAGGGGTGGCCTAGTGTTGGCCTCAAATACCACTCCAATGTCTTCCGCACGCGACCTCCTAGATCCCCTCGACAGCTTCAGCCGCCGCCACATCGGCTCCGAAACAGGGGACCTCAAGGCGATGTTGGGAACGCTCGGCCACGAGACCCTGGAGGGGCTTGCCGACGCCGCGGTGCCGGCCTCGATCCGTCGTCCCGCCATGAACCTGCCGGCGGCCGTGGGCGAGACGGCTGCGTTGGCGGAACTGCGTGGCATCGCGCAGGAGAACAGCATTTACCGTTCCTTCATCGGCATGGGCTATTACGGCACCCACACGCCCGCGGTGATCCAGCGCAACATCCTCGAGAACCCGGGCTGGTACACGGCCTACACGCCTTACCAGCCGGAAATTTCCCAGGGGCGCCTCGAGGCCCTGCTCAACTACCAGACGATGGTGTGCGAGCTGACCGGCATGGAGATCTCCAATGCCTCGATGCTCGACGAGGGCACGGCGGCGGCCGAGGCCATGATGCTCTGCTCGCGCATGACCGAGGGTTCGGACCGCCGCGTGTTCTTTGTGTCCGAGAACTGCCACCCGCAGACGATCGACATCGTGCGCACGCGCGCCCAGCCGCTCGGGCTCGAGGTGCTCGTGGGCGACCATGCGAGCTATCAGCCGACGGCGGGCCTGTTCGGCGTGCTCGTGCAATATCCCGACACGCGCGGTGACATCCATGATTTCGAGTCCTTCTTCGCCAAGGCCCATGCCGTGGGCGCGCTGTGCGTGGTGGCGACGGACCTGCTGGCCCTGACCCTGCTGCGCCCCCCCGGCGACTTCGGTGCCGACGTGGCCGTGGGCTCCTCGCAACGCTTCGGCGTGCCGCTCGGTTTCGGCGGACCGCACGCAGGCTTCCTCGCCACGCGCGACGCCTGCAAACGCCAGATGCCGGGCCGCCTCGTGGGCGTGTCCAAGGATGCCCAGGGCAACCCGGCGCTGCGCCTCGCGCTCGCGACGCGCGAGCAGCACATCCGCCGCGAGAAGGCCACGTCCAACATCTGCACGGCGCAGGTGTTGCTGGCGGTCATGGCCTCCATGTATGCGGTGTACCACGGTCCCGAGGGGCTGCGCCGCATCGCGCGCCGCGTGCGCCTGCTCACGACCCTGCTTTCGCGCAGCCTCGACGCCCTCGGCGTGCTGCAC
>JAHFTI010000635.1 GCA_023265535.1 Opitutaceae bacterium | reverse complement strand
ACGGCAACCCAGGACCTCACGGAATACAACTTCGCCGGGGACTTCACAGCCTGGTTCTACAATGGGGAGCAGCACAACCTCGGCCCGGACAAGCTGAGCAGCGTCTCGGGAGTCCGCCTGCCTGTCATGACCGTGCAGGCCTCCGACAACTGTTTCCTTGCGCTGCATGAGGCGGACCTCCGCGCCGGGGAACCGCTGTGCCTCACCAAATCGGGTCCGACCGCCTTCCGCGCCCTGACCTCCCCCGGCGAAATCGCACCGGGCTACGACGGCCCCTGGCGTGTGATCTTCCAGGGCACCACACCGGGCGCACTGGTGGATTCCCACCTGATCGAACTCCTCAACCCGGAGCCTGTCGGCGATTTCTCCTGGGTGAAACCCGGCGTCGCCGTGTGGGACTGGCGCATCAACGGGGCCAAAGTGCCGGGCTTCACCTACGGCATGAACCTTCCCTCCTGGCTTCGCATGGTCGATTTCGCCGCGGCCAATGGAATCAGGCACCTCGTGCTCGATGCCGACTGGTACGGACCGGAATTTGCGCAGGCCTCCGACCCGGTGAAGGGCGACAAGGCGGGTGACGTGCGCAGGCTGATCGCCTACGGGAAGTCAAGGGGCGTCGGCATCTGGTTGTACCTGAATGATGTGGCGGGACGGAAATTTTCGCTCGAGGAAACCCTTCGCCACTACGGGGAGTGGGGGGCGGTCGGCGTCAAATACGGATTCATGTCCGGCACGCCGCGCGAGAAAAACGCGCGCACCCGCGAGATCACCGCACTGTGCGCGCAGAACAGGCTGCTGTGCAACTTCCACGACGGCCCCGTCCATCCCTACGGCCAGATGCGCACCTGGCCGAATGCGGTCACCCGGGAATACTGCTTCGCGCAACTCGACGCCAAGCGCGTCTTCCAGCCCAGGACCTTTGTCAGCGCCGTCTTCATCAACATGCTCGCCGGCCCGCTCGACATGAACAACGGTTTCTTCGATCTGCGTCAGGGCCCCACCACCCGCATCGACAACCCCAAGGAGTGTCCTTCCACCCTGGTAGCAGAGGCCGCACGTACGCTGATCACCTTTTCCGGCGCCACCATCATTCCGGATATTCCCGAGTTCTATCAGAAATACCCGGAACTGCTCCGCTTCATCGCCGGCCAGCAGATGCCCTGGAGGGAGAGCCGCACGCTGTCCGGAGTCATTGGCGAACACATCGTGATAGCCCGCCAGTAAGCCAAGGGCGTCTGGCTTGTCGGCGCGGCGACCAATGAGGAAGGGCGTGAACTCGACGTGAAGCTCGATTTTCTTCCGCCCGGCACCTATCAGGCGACCATCGTCCAGGATGGCGAGGACGCGCATTATCAGAAGAACCGTGAGACCCTGCGTGTCTCCAAACGCCAGGCAGGCCCCGCCGACATCCTGCGCATGAAACTCGCTCCCGGCGGCGGCGCCTGCGTGATCCTGGAAACGTCCGGCGAGCGCTGAGGCCAGCCCTCCCCTCTCCCCCGTTCAGCCCCTTCCCCCTCCACTCGCCGACAGGCACCCTGCGCGCTCCGCGCGCAGGCAGGGTGCAAACGCGGGGGGGAGACCTTGTCTCCAGCGGTCCTGGTTGTCCTGTTTCTGTCTCCTCGCTTCCGGCTCCCCGATTCTCCACACTGGTCTGCATGCCCGCCTCCCTCGCAGACCTCGTCAACTACTGTGATGCACGCACGCGCCGCCTCGCCTACAAGGACGCCCCCGGCGCCTTCAACGGCCTGCAGCTCGCCAACAACGGCACGGTCACCCGCATCGGCGCCGCCGTCGACGCGGGCGTGACGCCCTTCCGCGCCGCCGCCGCCGCGGGCATCGATTTCCTCATTGTGCACCACGGCATGTTCTGGGACATGCCCCGTCCCATCGTCGGGCCGGTGTACGAACGTTTCACCACGCTGATGGGCGCCAACTGCGCCCTCTACTCCTCCCACCTCCCGCTCGACGGCCATCCCGAGATCGGCAACAACGCGCTGCTCCCCCGCCAGCTCGGCCTCGAGCCACGCCGCCCCTTCCTGGTGCGCGACGGCGAGCCCATCGGCTGGATCTCCCCCTCAGAGCTCCCGCGCGAGGCCCTGCGCGCACGCCTCGAGGGGCTCTACCCGCGGGTCATCGCCCTCGAGTTTGGCGTCGCCGCCCCGCGCGAGATCGCCTTCTGCAGCGGCAGCGGCAACTCCGCCCTCCCGGAACTGCGTAGTGCAGGGGTGGATACGCTCGTCACGGGCGAGCTGCGCGAGGAATGGTTCAACTTCGCCCAGGAGAATCGCCTAAACCTGTATCTGTGCGGTCACTACGCGACCGAGGTGCACGGGGTGCGCGCCCTCGCCGCCGAGCTCTCCTCGCGCTTCAACCTGCCCTGGGCCTGGGTCCCCTCCGATCACCCGCTGTGACCCAGCGCCTCAGGCGCTGAAAATCTTTCACCCGCTCCTTGACCTGCGAGCGCGCCCGCCCTCATAACCTTCCCCCGACCGGCAACCGCCCAACACCCCACACATGAA
>JAHFTI010000119.1 GCA_023265535.1 Opitutaceae bacterium | reverse complement strand
TGGAGCGGCGTATGTTCACGGTGAATACCTCGCTGCGCTGCACGCCCAGATCGGTTCGTGCGTGTTCGACCATCAGGCGGCGGGATTCAGCCTTGATCGTTGTATCACTTGTCCCCTTGGGATCCCCCAGGGTGACCTTGACAAGGTAGTTGCCCTCAGGAAGGGCCACACTGAAGAGGAAGGGGCTGTTCTCCGAGCAGAGGAAGTCGCTGGTGAGTGCGTTGGAGCCGTCCTGTGCCCATGGAACCGGCGCAGGCCCCGGCTCGAGACCATAGCCGCGCGCGGCATCATAGGCGGTGTCGGGCCTCACCTGAATGAAACCTTCCGCCACTGGGCCATTGCCGAAGTCAAAACGCCTGCAGGTTGCAGATGCCAGAAGCTGTGCCGGGAGAAGAAGTGAGAGAAGGAGGAGGGAGCCAAGTCTTAGGAAAGGAATGTTCATGATTGGGGAAACAGGAGTGTTCGGGCGGCAGCAGGTGCCAGGGTGACTGCAGGCGATATCTGAGAGAGAGGGCTATGAAAGGGAGTGGGAGTGGTTTGGGTAGTGTCCGTGGCGCAGGCCCGGTTTGTATCAGGGAAGATCATACACTTCGGCCAGCACGACACCTTCGTCGCCCGTGCGGCTGTAGATTTCTGCCGTGTACACCCCGGGGGTAAGGGTGACGACCAAGGCCGCATCCTTGGAATCGGCGGGCAAGGCGAAGGCCCCGACACTGCTGAAAAGTGCCGCCGTGGCCTGGGAGGCGGCCCAGTCCTCATTGCTGTGGATCAGGGTCTGGTTCCGATAGAGCTCAATGAAGGGGTTGTTCATGGCACGGCTGATGCCAAAAGGCTTCAGGCCGGGACCCACGGCACGGACCAGCACGCGACGGGGAGTGTCCCCCTTGATGCTGAAGCCGGCGACGAGACGCCTGAAGGAATTGGCGCAGAAGGCGCGCGCGGAAACATTGACGAGCCGTCCCTGGGTCGTGAGCGGGTCGGCATAGATTTCCACCAACGCGACGCCCTCGCTTCCGCCTTGGTTGCGTGCCTCGGCCGTGAAGCCGGCATTGCCCTCGGTCGCGGCGGCCAACAGCGGCATCAGGGCGGCGTCGAGCGAGAGGGCGGCAAGGGGAAACGCCTCAGTCCGCGTCATGAGCGCGGCCATGGCGCCCGCCTCAGTATGGCTGCCCCAGTTGTCATTGCGCTCCGAGAAGACAGAGCTGCGGTAGAAGTCCAACAGCGGATCCGTGGCGGCGCCCTGCACGCCGAAGGATGTGAGGGTGGGGCCGATGGCCCTCACAAGCGCCCTCATCGGTCCGCCACCCATGTAAAAGCCCACCACCATCATCTCCTGATCCTGTCCCGTGCTGGCGCGCGCCGACAGGTTGACGATCCGGGCGCCGCCTGTGTCGATCTCCGTGCTTATGTCTGCCATGGGCGGCGCGACCATGCCATTGCCGAGGTAAAAGCCGGTGTACGGAGGCTGGTTGTAGGCGACGTTCTGCCAGGCCACACCAAGCCGGTACTGTGGATCGTGCATGAGCGTGGGGATGCGGTGCGTCGTCGGGATCGTGGTGCTGTAGATGCGCAGTTCCCTGCTGTCCGTGGTCCGCCAGACCACTTCCTCGCGCCAGTCACCCAGGATGTCCGCACTGAGGCAGGGGGTGGACTTGGTTGAGTTGTTGCTGGTGCACCCCATGGCCGTGACCAGGCGGGTGAGCGTGCGGCTGGAGGGCTCCCACTTGCTGATCAGGTTGCTGTCGAGGATCTCACGCCCCAAGTCGCCATCCCACCAGACCACAAAGTTCATCGACGGCCGGCTGGAGGTGATGAGCGTGCCGGTGGCCGAGTAAAGGCCGCCAGCCGCGCCCCAGCATTCCTCACCCTTGTGATTCGGGTCGATGTCGGCACACACTGCGCGCCCCGTGTCGGTGGTGTTGGGCACGGAGAACAGCAGCGCTCCGGTGCGCGCGTCGCGAAGGCTCAGGCCAATTCCCCCATTGTTGGCAACGTCCTCGTGGCAGGACCACACCTCGAGGCCGGGACGGTCGGGATTCACATCGGTCACGTGCATGGCATCGCCGTGGCCGAGGCGTGTATTGTAAAGTCCGGTGCCGTTGTCGTCGATGGTGCATGAGCCATACACGATCTCATCGCGCCCATCCCCGTCGACGTCGGCGACGCTCAGGTTGTGAAAACCCTGGCCCTCGTAGGTTTTGTTTGTCGCATTGCCGTCGGCGCTGTCGAAGGTCCAGCGCTTGGTGAGCGCACCCATCCGGAAATCATAGGCCACCAACACGGCGCGGGTGTAGTAGCCGCGGCACATCACCAGGGAGGGATGCACACCGTCGAGGTAGGCGATGCAGGCGAGGAAGCGGTCGATGCGGTTGCCATAATTGTCCCCCCAGACGGTCTTGATCTCGGAGGTGCTGGGTTCGAGCGCGCCGCTGGGCACCCTTGTGGGCGCATAGGGAACCCGGGCAAGCTCAGCACCCGTCACACCGGCGAACACGGAGAGATACTCGGGGCCCTTCAGGATGTACCCGCCGCTGTTGCGATGGTCTGCGGCTCCGTCACCGATCACCTTTCCCGTGCCGTCGATGGTGGCGTCGGAACTTCGGCAAGCCACCTCCGCACAGCCGTCACCGTCGAGGTCGTACACCATGAACTGGGTGTAGTGGGCGCCCGCCCGGACATTTCTCCCAAGATCAATGCGCCAGAGCAGGCGGCCGTCGAGCTTGTAGGCATCCAGGTACACGTTGCCCGTGTAGCCTGACTGGGAGTTGTCCTTGGAGTTGGAGGGATCCCACTTCACGACCAGTTCGTATTGTCCGTCGCCATCGAGGTCCCCCGTGCTGCAGTCGTTGGCCGAATAGGTGCAGGTGGTCCCGTCAGGCATGGTGAGGGCGGCAGGGATCTGCAGTGGCACGGCCTTGTAGGGCAGGATGGCCTCACCGGCAGCCAGCCGCACCGGGCGGCCGGCAGGCAGCTCGGCAGCGCCAAGGAGGGCGCGTATCGAATATTCCGATACACGAGTGAGGTCGGCGCCGGTGTCGGTGTAGCAGGTTCCCGCAGAGAGGGGCTCCGCGTTCAGCAACTGCGGGGCGGCCCCGTCCAGGGAGCGATAGACGTTGAAGCGCGTATCGCGCGGCTCGTTGCCCAGGAGCCGCCAGCTGAGAAACACATTTCCCGCCGACACGGGCAGGGCGATGAGGCCCCGATCGAGTGCCTCCATCTGGCGCGCGGCCAAAAGCGGGCTTAGGCAGAGCAGGAGGGAAAGCAGGAAGCGGGCAGGCATGGGGTTGGGGGCGGAGGGATGAGGGGGAGGGGCCAGGCGGACGGACTCAGCAAGAGGGGGTGGGCTGCCACGGGTATGAACCACTCCGGGGCCCGTGGGGAGGACCTTGAAGTCTGACAGTCAGTCTCTTGATGGACAATGCATTGCGGCGAGGTCCTGGGAGCAGGGGCGCAAGAGGGGGCAAGCGCCCAAGTGCGGCCACACACAAATCGGACATGCCTGCCCAAGGCCGTGAAAAACCGCCCGCCGATGGCTGTCCACGCGCAGCAGCAGGCACTTGCACCCACTTCCCTGCAGGGAGGATGTGACTGTAAGATTGCACCGATATCGCCTGCACCTCAGCGAAAGGGCATCAGTGACGGAGTCGGAACTGTCCCACCCCGGGCGGCCCCGGCAAGGTGCCGCAAGGCGTCCCGACCGGAGTTTCCCTTCGGCTTGTTCTCCCTGTATTCCCACTGTCCAAGTCCCCTCCATCGAACCATGGGCCACGCGCCCGCGATTTTTACCGATATGGCTGTCATCCAATACGACGAAACCCAAGTCCGCTCGGCGCTCGACGCCGTTGTACGGAGAACCATGAAAATGGACCTGACCTGGTGCTGGCCCTGCGGCGTCGCCTTCTACGGCGTCAGCCAGGCCTACAATGTCACCAAGAATCAGGAGTACATCGACTTCCTCGTGAAGTGGGTGGACGAGTACATCGAGCTCGGCCTGCCTCCCTTCATGGTCAACGCGGTCTCCATGGGCCACGCCATGATCACCATGTATGAGGCGACCGGCGACAAGAAGTACTGGGACATCGCCCTTCGCAAGTCCGAGTACCTCAAGAAGGACGCCGTGCGCTTCGGCGAGGGCGTCTTCCAGCATACCGTATCCTCGGGCAATGATTTCCCGGCGCAGGCCTGGGCCGACACGCTTTTCATGGCGGCCTACTTCCAGCTGCGCATGGGCATCAAGCAGAATGACAAGGCCCTCGTGGACGACGCGCTCAACCAGTACTACTGGCACGAGACCTTCCTCCAGGACGAGAAGACCAACCTCTGGTTCCACGCCTGGGACGACATCCAGAAGAGCCACCTCTCCGGCATCCACTGGGCCCGCGCCAATGCCTGGGCCGCCGTCACCATGTCCGAGGCCCTGAAGCTGATCAACTACATGTACCCGATGTTCATGCAGATTGACTGCGCCCTGCGCGACCAGCTCAGCGCCCTCGTCCGCGTCCAGTCGCCAAATGGCCTCTGGCACACGATCCTCGAGGACGAGACGAGCTACGAGGAGACCAGCGCCTCGGCCGGCATCGGCTGCGCGCTCGTCAACTACGGCAATCCCCTTCACAAGAAGTACATCAACAAGACCATCCAGGGCGTCCTCGCGAACATCGCCGAGGATGGCACCGTGCGCAATGTGTCCGCCGGCACGGCCGTCATGGCCTGCGCCGACGACTACAAGAAGGTCCCGAGGAAACGGATCCAGGGCTGGGGCCAGGGCCTCACCGCGGCCTTCCTTGCATCCATCATCAAGCACAAGCCCTGAGCGCTTTGTCCTGCCTGTCAGTGAAAGGGCGGCCCGGTTCTCCGGTGCCGCCCTTTTTTTGCGCCCGGTTCCTGCGCGGCGCCGCGCTTCCGCCCCTCCCCGGTTCCCGTACTTGGAACATGGATACAAAAAGGCCGGCGCCCCCCGCTGAGGGGGATCGCCGGCCGAAAGCTGTCTCAGCTCAGACCTGCTCGGGCGTCCACTTGAAGAAAGTGGTGCTCAGGGGAGGCATGCACAGCGAGAGCGACTGCTCGAAGCCGTCCGAGGGAATGTCCTGCGTCTGACGGCCGCCGTCGTTGCCGAGGCCGCTGCCACCGTAGTACTGGGAGTTGGTGTTGATCATCTCGCGCCAGAAGCCCTTTTTCGGGACGCCGATGCGGTAATGGTCGCGCGCCACGGGCGTGTAATTGCCCACGATGGCGAAGATGGACTGCTCATCCGGGGCCTTGCGCAGGTAGGCCAGGACACTGCGCTCGGAATCATGACAGGTGATCCAGCTGAAGCTGCGGTAATCCTTGTCGTGGCACCCCAGGACGGGCTCCTGCTGGTACAGCCTGTTGAGGTCGCGCACGAGCAGGCGGATGCCGTCGTGGTCGATGTACTGCAGGAGGTGCCAGTCCAGGCTGCCGGTGTAGTTCCACTCGGTGCTCTGCCCGAACTCCGAGCCCATGAACAGGAGCTTCTTGCCGGGCCAGCCCCACATGTGGCCGTAGAGGGCGCGCATGGTGGCGGCCTTCTCGCTGATCTGCCAGGCGCCCATCTTGTTCAGGAGGGAACCCTTGCCGTGCACCACCTCGTCATGTGAGAGGGCGGTCACGAAATGCTCGGAATACTGGTAGAGCGCGCCGAAGGTGAGGTCGTTCTGGTGCCACTTGCGGTGGATGGACTCCTTGGAGAAGTAGCGCAGGTTGTCGTGCATCCAGCCCATGTTCCACTTGAAGTCGAAACCGAGGCCGCCCTCGCTCGTGGGCTTGGTCACACCGGCGAAGGCCGTGGACTCCTCGGCGATCATGAGGGCGCCGGGATAGTAGCTGTGGACCAGGTCGTTCGCACGGCGCAGGAAATCGATGGCCTCGAGGTTCTCGCGGCCGCCGAACTTGTTGGGGATCCATTCCCCCTCCTTGCGGGAGTAGTCGAGGTAAAGCATCGAGGCCACAGCGTCGACGCGCAGGCCGTCGATGTGGTAGCGCTCAAACCAGGCCAGCGCACTCGCGATGAGGAAGCAGCGCACCTCGTTGCGTCCGTAGTTGAAGATCAGCGTGCCCCAATCCTGATGGGCGCCCTGCCTCGGGTCGGCATGCTCGTAGAGGTGGGTGCCGTCGAACTCGGCGAGGGCGAAGGCGTCGCGCGGGAAATGTGCGGGCACCCAGTCAACGATGATGCCGATGCCGCGCTGGTGCAGGTGGTCGACAAAGAAGGCGAAGTCCTCGGGGGTGCCGAAGCGCTGCGTCGGGGCGAAGAAACCCGTGACCTGGTAGCCCCAGGAACCGTCGAAGGGATGTTCCGAGAGGGGGAGCACCTCGACATGGGTGAAGCCCATTTCGGCCAGGTAATCACCAAGCAGCGGGGCGAGCTCGCGGTAGGAGAGGGGGCGGTTCGCGTCCTCGAGCACGCGGCGCCAGGAGCCGACGTGCATCTCGTACACGGAGATCGGGCGGTCGTTGGAGGCCTTGGAGCGCTTCGCGAGGTAGTCGCCGTCGTTCCACTTGAACTGGTTGACCTCGCAGACCACGGAGGCGTTGTGCGGGGGGGCCTCGAAGTAGGTGCCAAAGGGGTCGGTCTTGAGGTGGATGTGTCCGGCCTTGTCGCGGATCTCGAACTTGTAGAACTCGCCCTCCTCGAGGCCGGGGATGAAAAGCTCCCACACACCGGAGGCGCCGAGCGGGCGCATGGGGTGGTAGCGACCATCCCACTGGTTGAAGTGGCCCACGACCGAGACGCGCGTGGCGCTCGGGGCCCAGACTGCGAAGGAGACGCCCTTCACCCCGCCCAGGTCGCGCAGGTGTGCGCCGAGCTTGGTGTAGATGCGGTGTTCATTGCCCTCGTTGAAAAGATAGAGGTCCTGGTCGCCGAGCGTGGGAAGGAAGCAGTACGGATCGAAGAACTGGCGGATTTCCCCGTTGTAGCGGCGGCTGCGCAGCATGTAGCCGAAGCTTTCGGTGCGCTTCGGGATGAAGACCTCGTAGAAGCCCTCCTTGGACAGCTGCTCCATGGGCCAGGCCTGGCCACCCTCGCGGGCGACGACCTCGCACTCAGCGGCATCCTTGAGGAGAGCCCTCACGACGAGGCCCTTCGAGCGGCCCTTGGTGGCGGGATGCATGCCGAGCCAGTCATGGGGCTGGGCATGTGTGGCGGTCGTGAACTTCTGCAGCTCGGGCTTGGGAATCAGCATAGGTTTCGGAATGTTCGGGGACTCTGGGTAAGGACTCGGCGGGGGTCTAGCATTAAGCGGTCCAAATTATTTGTGAGGTTAGCCTTACACCTGCAAAATTAGCAACGACGCGCTGCGTTTCACGCATGGGAAATGCTACCCATTGCGCAGTCCGTCCGCCCCCTCGCACGCACGCTTCAAGGCAATGGCCGCGTGAGCAATTGCGTATTCAGGCCGGGGATACGCTCGGTGAATTCCTCGCCCTCGGCGGCCTGGCGCAGCGCGCGTTGCACCATGCCCATGCGCGCGTCGAGGTTGTCGATCATCGAGACAAAGACGGCCTCGGGGGTGGCGGCGTACACGGCCGCGCCCCATTCCGGCTCGCCCTGGTGGCTGAGGATGACGTGCTCGAGGCGCTCCAGTCGCTCGGGGTCCATGCGGGCCTTCAGGCCGGCCTTGCGCACGATGGCGTAGCCGAGAACGACGTGCCCCTGGAGGATGCCCTTGCGGCTGCGACGGGTGGTGAGGGTGCCCTCGTACTCCACGACCTTGCCCGTGTCGTGCAGCAGGATGCCGGCCATGGCGAGACTCGGGTCGACCTGCGGGTACAGCGGCAGCAGTGCCTTGCAGGCGCGCGCCATGTGCAGGGTGTGCTCCAACAGGCCGTGGCGGTAGGCGTGGTGCATCGTGACGGCGGCCGAACCCACCCGGAAGGCCTCGCCGATCTCGTCGAAGACGGAGCGCGTGGCCATGCGCGTCTCGTCGTGCGGGATGAAGTCGATGAACCCCTGCAGCTCATGCCACATCGCGTCGGCATCCTCGGGGGGCAGCTCGACCAGGTTTTCCATGGCGCCGGGCAGTCCGGCGAGCTCCTCCTCGGTCACGGTAGTTGCGTTCTGGATACGCGGCGAGAGGCGCCCCTGGTAGTGGTCGATGCGTCCCTCGATGCGGGCCACGGAGCCCTCGCCACCCGCGCGCAGCACGTCGTGCGCCGGGCTGTCGGAGAAGATCGTGCAGGAGAAGCTGCCGCCTCGGTCTCCGAGCTCCACGCTCAGGAAGGGATTGCCGTTGGAGGCGGTCTTGGTGGTGAGACGGCGCACCAGCACGATTGCGCTGAAGGGCTTGCCGGTGGCCTTGTCGAGGGCCTTGAGGTCCTTGACGCTGAGCAGGGGGGATTCGGCGGACATGGGCGAAGGGGTGGGGGAGGGAAAGGGCGGGGCGGGAGTGGCCGGGCGCGGGGTGGGTGGGAGGGGGAGTTCGGCTCTCTCAGGTGGCAAAAAGCACTGCCATGCGCTCCGAAAAGGAGGCCGGCGGCCGCACGGGACGACCCGCCCTGTCGATGAAGGCGTGGCGGGTGTGACCGCTCACGAGCAGTTCGTCGCCCCGGAGCACCTCGTACTCGATGTGGATGCGGATGCTTGGTCTCTCACGCATGGTCGACACCACGATGAGCTCGTCGTCGTAGAAGGCGGGCTTGTGGTAACGCAGGCCGACCTCGAGCACGGGCAGGAAGAAACCCTCCTTTTCCAGCTGGCGGTAGGGAATGCCCTGCTCCTTGAGCATGTGGGTGCGGGCCACCTCGAACCAGGGCAGGTAATTGCCGTGGTAAACGAAACCCATCTGGTCGGTTTCCGCGTATCGGACCGTGATTTGCACGCGGGATTGGATCATGCGAGCATCCAGCGCACAGGCCCTTGCCGGGGCAACGACATTTTCTCCGTGCCCTCCGCACGCAGGACACCCATGCTGCCCGCCTCCCATTCCGATGACAGCGCCCAAGAAACTCCGACTCGACGAACTCCTCGTGGCCCGCGGCCTGGTGGAAAGCCGCGCCCAGGCCAAGGCGCTCATCATGGGAGGGCGCGTGAAACGCGGCACCGAACGCCTCGACAAACCCGGCAAGGAATACGCCGTGGACACGCCGCTCGAGCTCGAGCAGCCCCCGCGTTTCGTCAGTCGCGGCGGGGAAAAGCTCAGTGCCTTCCTCGAGGCCTTCCCCCTGGAGCTCAAGGGGACCACGGTCCTCGATGTCGGGGCCTCCACCGGCGGCTTCACCGACTGCATGCTGCAGGCCGGCGCAGCCCGGGCCATCTGCGTGGACGTGGGCCGCGCCCAGTTGCACGCGAAGCTGCGCGGCGACCCGCGCGTGACCAACCTCGAGCAGGTCAATGCGCGGCACCTGCGTCCCGGCGACCTGCCGGTCAATGAGTTCGACCTCGT
>JAHFTI010000634.1 GCA_023265535.1 Opitutaceae bacterium | reverse complement strand
CTTGCGGATGAGGCGGTCGATCTCGTGGTCCTCGCCGAACTCCTTGAGGCCGGGGGCGAGGATGATGAGCTCGCCGCGGTCGGCCATGGCCATGCGCGTGCGATAGATGGCCTTGTTGCCCAGCCAGGTGCTCTTGAATTCGGTGGGATCGAGGTACACGACCACCTTGTCGAGGGGCGCCTCGAGCATCTGGAAGTTGACCTCCTTGGCGAGGGCGGCGGCCTTCTCGAAGACCTCGTGGCCGTCGCCGACGTAAAGCCCGCGCACGTGCAGCTTGCCGTCCTCGCCGCGGCCCACGACGGTGTGGACGTAAACGATGGGCAGGTGCTTGGTGAAGTGCTCGCCCGCGTAGTTGAGGATGCGGCGCACCGGGGTGTCGCTGCGCCCCATCATGCGCTCCATGCCGTAGGCGGCGCCGACGAAGTGGCTCTTGTTGATGCCCTCCTGGCCGCCGGTGCCGACGAAGATGTTCTTGTTGTAGTTGGCCATGCCGATGACCTCGTGCGGGACGACCTGGCCGATGGAGAGGACGAGGTCGTGGCCGCCGCTGGCGAGCAGGTTGGCGACCTGGGCGGGCCAGGGGAATTCCACGGCGCCGCCGGAGACTTCCTTGACGAAGGAGGCGGGGACCTCGCCGACATTGGTGATGCCGGTGCGCCAGTTGTGGACGCGGAAGAGGCTTTCGGGCGTGCCCTCGAACATCTCATGGATCTGCTCGCTGGTCATGGGCGAGTGCGTGCCGAGCGCTGGGAGGATGTCGACCAGGCTGCTGCCGAAGTAGTCGTAGGCGATGCGCGTGAGCTTGCCGGCCTGCGAGTGGAAGCGGGTGAAGTCGGGCGGGATCGCGAGGACCTTCTTGCGGGGGCCGATGCGGTCGAGGGCCTTGAAGAGGCCGTCGCGCAGGTCCTGCGCGGAGAGGGAGTCTGTAGCGGAGCCGCGTTCGAAGTAGAGCATGGTGGGACGAGTTCGGAGGGGAGAGGAGAGGGAGGAGGGAAGGCCGGTCGTGGTGGCGGTGGCGGGAGCCGGGCGGGGGCCCCCCGGGGGGCGGGGCGCGGCGCGGCGCGGGCGGCTTCGGGAGCGAGGCGGGAGGCGGAAGCGGGAGGGCTGCGGCCGGAGCGGTTGCCTGGGAGCGGCCTGTTAAGTGAAGAAGGCTGACACCGGGAGAGTTCGCCCTGTGTCAGCCTTCGAGTTTCTGAAATGTGGCTCCTGGCGCCGACCGGGGGGTCAGCGTTGGATGCGGGCGGAACCGCCCTTGGCGAAGGCCTTGACCTGGTCGACGGTGGCCATGGTGGTGTCGCCGGGGAAGGTTGTGAGCAGCGCGCCGTGGGCCCAGCCCAGGTTGACCGCTTCCTGCTCCTCGAGGCCGCTGAGCAGGCCGTAGATGAAGCCGGCCGCATAACCGTCACCGCCGCCGACGCGGTCGACGACGTCGAGCTCGCAGAACGGGGAGAGGTAGGTCTTGCCGTTGACCCAGGCGACGGCGCCCCAGGTGTGGCGGTTGGTGGAGTGCACTTCGCGCAGGGTGGTGGCGACGGCCTTGACGTTCGGGAACTTCTTCACGGCCTTCTCGAGGATCGCGATGAAGGCGGCGGGATCGAGCTTGGACTTGGACTCGACGTCCTGGCCCTCGATGCCGAGGCCCTTCTGGAGGTCCTCCTCATTGCCGACGAGCACGTCGACGTTCTCGACGATGCGGCCGAGCACGTCCAGGGCCTTGGATTGGCCGCCCCAGATGTCCCAGAGCTTCTGGCGGTAGTTCAGGTCGAAGGAGGTGACGACGCCGTGCTTCTTGGCGGCCTGCATGGCCTCGACGATGAGCTCGCCGGTGGTCTCGGAGAGGGCGGCGAAGATGCCACCGCTGTGGAACCAGCGGACGCCCTGCTGGCCGAAGATCTCGTCCCAGTTGAAGTCGCCCTTCTTGAGCTGGCCCGCGGCCTCGTTGGAGCGGTTGTAGAACACGACGGGGGCGCGCACGCCCTGGCCGCGATCGGAGTACACGGTGGCCATGTTGGGGCCGCGCACGCCGTCATGCTTGAACTGCTTGTAAATGGGTTTCACGCCCATGGCCTTCACGCGCTCGGCGATGAGGTCGCCGATGGGATAGTTCACCATGGCCGAGGTGATGGCGGTCTTCAGCTGGAAGCAGTCGGCGAGGTTGGCCGCGACGTTGAACTCGCCGCCGCTGACGTGGATGTCGCAGTGGGAGGCCTTGCGGAACGGGATGATGCCGGGATCGAGGCGATGAACGAGAGCGCCGAGGGAGAGGAAGTCGATTGCGCCTTCCTTCTTGATGGTGAAGCCGTAGTTACTCATGGGAGGTGGGGATCGGAGTGGGTCTGAAAGCCGCGACGAGCGCGGTGAACAAGGAAACAGGGTTCAGCCAACTAATCAAATTAACCCCGGGCAAGGCGCGGTCTTTTCCGTCTGCAAACATTTGTAGCCCGTGCTGTGCGTCTGGGCGGCTTTCTGGGTTTCTTGGGACAAGGAGCGGGAAATGCCCTCCTCGCTCCTTGCAGAGCTTCGGGGG
>JAHFTI010000633.1:557-2528 GCA_023265535.1 Opitutaceae bacterium | reverse complement strand
GCACCGAGGGCATCGACAGCTACCTTCGCACCGGCAAGGGCATCGTCCGCGTGCGCGGCCGCGCCATCGTCGAGGAGACGAAGACCGGCATGGAGCAGGTCGTCATCACCGAGATCCCCTACAACGTGAACCGTGCCCGCCTGGTCACGCGCATCGCGGAGCTGGTGACCGAGAAGATGATCGACGGCATCCGCGACCTGCGCGACGAGTCCGACGAGAACACGCGCATCGTCATCGAGCTCAAGCGCGGCGAGCAGTAGCGCGTGATCATCAACCAGCTCTTCCAGAAGACCGAGCTGGAGACCTCCTTTGGCGTGACCCTGCTGGCGCTCGACAAGAAGCGCCCGAAGCAGATGAACATCAAGGAGCTCATCGAGTGCTACATCGAGCACCGCCGCGATGTCGTCACGCGCCGCACCCGGTTCCGCCTCAACCAGGCCGAGGCCCGCGCCCACATCCTCGAGGGCTACCGCATCGCCCTCGACAACCTCGACGATTTCGTCCGCATCATCCGCTCCTCGTCCAGCCGCGACGAGGCCCGCGAGCGCCTGATGGCCAAGTACCCGCTCAGCGAGCGCCAGACCAACGCCATCCTCGAGCTCCGCCTCTACCAGCTCACCGGCCTGGAGCGCGACAAGATCGAGGCCGAGTACCTCGAGCTCATGAAGCTCATCGACGAGCTGCGCAGCATCCTCGAGAACGAGTGGAAGCTGCTCGCCATCATCAAGGAGGAGCTCGGCGAGATGCGCGCCAAGTACGCCGATCCCCGCAAGACGGAGATCACCGGCGCCCTCGGCGAGTTCCGCATGGAGGACGTCGTCCCGAACGAGGGCTGCGTCATCACCGTCTCCCACCAGGGCTTCATCAAGCGCACCGCCACCGCCGAGTACCGCAGCCAGAAGCGCGGCGGCAAGGGCGTGATCGGCACCGAGACCTACGAGGAGGACTTCGTCGAGCACCTCTTCACGGCCTCGACGCACGACTACATCCTCTTCCTCACCACCACCGGGCAGTCCTACGCCAAGAAGGTGTACGAGATCCCGGAGGGCGCGCGCACCTCGAAGGGCAAGTCCGTATCCAGTTTCCTGTTACTGGATGAGGGCGAGAAGATCGCCTCCATGCTCTGCGTGGCCGACTTCGCCGGCGACCGCTTCCTCGTCATGGCCACCAAGCGCGGCGTGATCAAGAAGAGCCCGCTCGCCGACTACGCCAACGCGACGCGCGAGAGCGGCCTCATCGGCATCAACCTCGACGAGGGCGACAATGTCATCGGCACCGTGCTCACCACGGGCGGCGACGAGCTCATCCTCGTCTCGCATCAGGGCCTGGCCGTCCGCTTCCGCGAGCGCGACCCCGAGTCGGGCGAGGAGCTCTTCCGCGCCACCAGCCGCGCCACCGGCGGCGTCACCGGCATGCGCTTCAAGCTGGAGGCCGACTACCTCGAGGTCATCGAGGTGGTCGACCACAACGCCAAGTTCCTGGTCGCCAGCGAGGCCGGCCTGGGCGTGCGCACCCGCTTCGAGGACTACCGCCTCATCCATCGCGGCGGCAATGGCGTGCGCGCCATCGACCTGCCCGAGGACGGCTCCATCAAGCTTGCCGGCGCCCTCAGCGTGAAGGACAGCGACGAGATCATGCTGCTCACGGCGAAGGGCCAGAGCATCCGCTGCCCTGTCCGGGACATCCGCGAGACGAACCGTGGCGCCAAGGGCGTGAAGCTCCTCACCCTCTCCGAGGGGGACAAGCTGCTCTCCATCGCGCGCATCGTCGAGACCGAGGAGGAGCAGGAGGCCGCCGCCGCAGGCGAGGCCGCCGCAGCCGCCCAGGCGGCGGCGCAGGCCCCCGCCGCTCCCGAGGTGCCCCCGGCTTCCTGAGCCGGCTGGCCTCCGCAGCGCCAATCCCTTCAGGGGCACCCTTCGCCGGGGTGCCCTTTTTTGTGCCTCCCACCCGGCCCCCGCCCGGGCAGCGCCG
>JAHFTI010000633.1:0-547 GCA_023265535.1 Opitutaceae bacterium | reverse complement strand
GCCGGCCCTGTTACGTTTCAGTAAAAAGGCCGTCCAGTCCGCCGCCCCCGGGGATCCTCCTCCGCGCACCCCGTCCGGTTTGCCCCGATGCCGTCGATTGGCCATTGCCAAAACGCCCTGCCATGCATGTAATTGCGGGCGGTTTGAAGGCCGGCCCAGCCCCGGCATTTGGTCTCACGTGCAAGGCTGCACGCCACCGTTACCCGGCGCAGCCGCCACCCCGTCTGTATTCATTTAGGCACTACACATGAAATACTACTACACGAACGCCCAGAACCAGCCCACCGGTCCCGTCACGCTCGAGGAGCTCCGCGCCCTGCTCGCCGCGGGCACCGTGAAGCCCGTCACCTATGTCATCCCCGAGGGCGGCCAGCAATGGGGCGCCCTCTCCGCACTGCTCGAGGCCAATCCCGTCCCCGTTGCCGCGCCCGTCGTGGCGCCCGCACCCGTGGCCGAACCCACCCCCGTCGTGGCCCAGCCCGCGGTCCAGCCCCAGCCCGAGCCCACGCCTGCGGCCGCCGCCGCACCCGCTCCCGCCGTTGCCGCC
>JAHFTI010000118.1 GCA_023265535.1 Opitutaceae bacterium | reverse complement strand
CGCCCGCAAGGGCGGGCTCATGTTCCAGAAGGTCAACGTGCCCATCCTCGGCGTCGCCGAAAACATGAGCTATTTCCCCGATCCCACGGGTACCAAGCACTATCTGTTCGGCCAGGGCGGCGGCCTTTCCGTCGCGGAGAAACTCGGCACCGTGCTCCTTGGGGATCTTCCCCTGCTGCCGGAAATCCGCGCAGGTGGCGATTCGGGCACCCCGATCACCGCCTCGGATCCCGAGGGCGCCGCGGCCACGGCCTTTCGAAGAATTGCCGAAACGCTTCTCACGCAATTAAATAGAAAAGCGTAGTGCTGCGTCAACTACGCATGCAAATCTAAGCAATCGATGGCGTTGACAATGTAAGCCCAAATCCGCTGTCTTATCTCAGCTTCAGTAATTCTTAACACGAGATGAGTCTGCCGACTAAAAATTTCGAGCACTCCCGCGACTTCGTCAAACAGTCCAGCCTCTACCAAGAGTTCCTGGCTGAGCGGGAGGAGATCCTCCGACACAAGTGGTTGGAGTCCGAGAGGCTCGGCTACGACATCGGCTTCGAGCGCGCCCTGCTCGATTGGATCAGGAAACACCGCGAGAGCTGGCGTGCCGCCCGCCGCGCCCAAATCCAAGGCAATGCGCCGACTGCAGGAGTATCCCACCCCCCTTTTGCTCAACCACAGTCAAAGAGGAGTTCCCAGGAAATCCTTCGGGCGTCCTGAGCAAACATCCGTTTCCGCCCAACTGGCACCATAACGCCCCCCGCGGCGTCTGAAGCTTACGAGCCCCGCATTTCCAGCGGGGCTTTTTTGTGCCCTGTTACTGCAATGCTTGGGCTCCTCCCCCACCCACGCCCTGCCACCCGCCCGGCACCGGGCCGCCACCCCGCCTCGCGACTGGGCCAAGGGGCGGAATCCGGGCACAAAAAAAGCCGGGATCCCGTGGGGAACCGGCCTTTGAAAGGGATCGAAGCCAGAAGGCTTACTTGATTTCCTTGTGGAGCGTGTGGCGCTTGAGGAAGGGATTGTACTTCTTCTTCTCAATACGCTCGGTCACGGTCTTCTTGTTGCGCTTGGTGAGGTAGCGCGAGACGGGCTTGCCCTCCTTACGGGCCTCGGTGCATTCCAGAATGACTTGTTCTTGCATGGTAAAGTTGGATTAAAGGGTCAGAAGAAAGAGCACCGGACGGCAGGCGCAAGCCTTTCTTTCATCTTAGTCGATTATACTCAGACGCCACCGGTCTTCTTTTCGGTCAGCGACAGCATCACGCCGCGCCGGAAGAGCGTGACCTGCCCGGTGCTTGAGGAAACGACGATCGAGATGCAGCCCGTCGCCACCGAAATCGCCGCCGCCGCCGCATGCCGCGAGCCCAGGCCGCTCGGTAGCGGATGGTCCACGTCGGTCGCCTGGATCAGGCTGCCCGCCGATTCCACCACGCCATCGCCACGGATGATGAAGGCTCCGTCCAGGGACGAGAACTCCTTGATGGTCTCGTCCATGAAGGGATTGAGGATGTTGCGATCCTCCTCCTTGTATCCATAAAACGGATTCAGCACCAGGGGCTTGCTGAGCTTCTCCACCTTCTCGTGGTCTCCCACCACAAAGAGGCAGCCCACGGGCCTGCCCTCGCGACCCTCGACAGCCAGCTCCGTGGCCACGCCCACGACACGCTCAAGCACCTCGGGCTTCACGTCCTCGGGCAGCAGGTCGCTGCGCCTCCCCACCAGGGCCTGGAATTCGCGCTCCACGTCGACGACGACCAGGGTGTCAAACTGGTTGCTGCCGGTCACGCCGCCCAGGCAGCAGATGCGGTCGCTGAACGACACCATGTCGCGCATGAGGGCCACCAGCAGCGCGCTGCGCAGCTGGGCCAGGCGCTGCCGTGAATAGCTGCGCACCTGGATGGTCTGGATGCGCTCGTGCTTCTCATCGTTGTCGCCCGGGTCGATCGCATTGCGCGTCACCAGCAACATGCGGCCCTTGCCGCTGAGCGCCCCCGGCTCGATGCCGCCCAGGAAAGTGTCGCCAAAGACCATGATTGCGCTGCAGCCCGCGCCGCGCGCCACGCGTTCGGCCTCGCGCTGCATGAGGCGGTTCACGCGGTTCTGCAGGGCCTGCACCGGCCTCATGCCGCCCAGGCTCGCCAGCAGCCGCTCGTGCAGCGTGTCGAGATCCGGCGCCGAGACCAGCGATTCGACGAACTCAGGCTCCTTGAGCAGCCGCGCCACGCTGGCGAGGACCTGCAGGTAGTCGCGGGCCTGCTCGCCGGCGATCAGCATCACCATCAGGCGCAGGCGATCCTCATCCTTGGAACTGTCGTGCGGAAAACCGAGGCGGCTGCGGCCGATCGCCAGGATGTAGCGGCGCGACATCTTCACGCGCACGTGGGGCAGCGCGACGCCGTTGCCCAGGTAGGTCGTCATCGTGCTCTCGCGCGCCAGCAGGCCGCGCAGGAGGGACTCCGGCTTGAGGTCGGCAAACTTGGACACGGACGCCTCCAGCAGCTCCCTCAGGGAGCCGGCCAGGTCCATGCTGTGCAACTCAACGATGCGGCTGCGGGTGATGAGTTGCTCGAGCCGCATGATGGGTCAGGCGCGTCTCACTTCTCCCACTCGAGTGCGCCCTTGCGGACCTCGTACCAGAGACCGAGCACGAGGATCGAAAGGAACACCATGATCGGTCCGAAGATGGCGATGTGGTTGGCGAGGAACTCGCGGTAAATGAAGGCCCAGGGAATGAGAAAGACGACCTCGATGTCGAACACCAGGAAGAGCATCGCCGTCACGAAAAAGCGGGACGTGAAGCGGGTGTTGAGGATGCCCTCGCTCTTGATGCCGCACTCGTAGGCGCTGTCCTTGCGCGCATTGCCGCGCGTGCGCTGGCCGAAGAACTGGCTGGCGGCGATCACGGCACCGGCAATGCCGCCGGCGAGGAGGATCTGTATGAGAAAGGGCAGATAGGATGCAGAGGACATCTTATATGAAATTGGGGCCAGCTTGCCGGTGCTGACAAGCGCTTTTCAAACAAAAACCGGGCCCCTCGCCTTATTGGCCGATCGGAATGATCTGGGCATCGCCGAGCTTCGCGCTGCCCACGCCCAGGATTTCAGCGAACTCCAGGGTGCGAATCTCCTCGGAGACGGGGCCGAAGCGGTTCTTTTTGCGCAGGGTGTTGATGCGGTCGAGCATGAGGGCGTCGAGCAGCACCGGATCCTTGCTCAGCCAGAGCACGGGCTCGCTCACCGTGTACAGGGAGTTGAAGTAGGGCCCGCCCACGTATTGGTAGTGCTCCAGGCTGGCGATCGTGAAGATCCAGCTCTCTCGCAGCTCGGGGATGGCGCTCATCTCGGCCACCGCGGCCGGCGCATTGGCGGGCGAACGGAAGAAGCGGGCGGTGTTGGAGGCGTTCCAGAGGGTGGCATTCACGAGCGAGCCGTTCACGCCCAGCGTGGGATGGTCGGTGAACACGGGCAGGTTGATCCAGAAGTCGGCCTCCAGGAACAGCGGCGTGGCCAGGAAGCTCTTGCGGTCCTCCTCGAGGGAGCTGCTGGTGGCGACGTCCTTGGTCTGGGTCTCCATGAAGACCGGGTCGAAGCGGGTCGGGAGCGGGCTGTCATAGAACCACACCGGGTCGTAGAAGCGGTTGCTCTCGAGCACGTAGATCTTGGTTCCCTCGAAGGGGGACTTGCCCGTGATGTAGCTGGGCAGGTAGCCCGTCATGCGCAGGCGAAGCTGGTTGAGGCCGACGAGGAAGATGTCCTCATGCTTGAAGCCGCGTTTCATGAGCGCACCCATTACGGCGTGCACCAAGGGGATCGGGGTGGCCATGCCGGGACCGGAGTCGGCGTAGATCTTCAGGCCGACGCGTTTTTTGGAGCCGGGGACGAGGGGCTTTCCGCCGGACGACTCCCAGGCGGCGAACAGGTTCTCCACCTGCCGGGCGTAGTCCTGTTCCGAATACGAGGGGAGGCGGGCCTCCCAGAGGGGCTCGCGCTTGGCGGGGGCCTGCGGGACCTCGGAAACGCGCCTGGTGGCGGCACTCGAGGGAGCCGCGGCGGCCTGCAGGGGCGCAAGGGCCAGCAATCCGAGACAAAGGGAGCAAATAGATTTGAGAAGCATGGCGGAATGGGAACGCTGAAAGCCGGCAGTGTTTCCGGCAAAGCGTGCGAAACTTGACAGTACCCCACGCTGCTTGAAAGTGCAATTTCTCCACCCCCCGTTTCCGACCCTCGCCCGCCCGCCCAATGCCCGTCATCAAGCCCACCTGTATTCGTGACATGAAGCTGCGCATCAACGTGGTGGATGTCATCTCCCGCGTGGCGGCGCTGAGGAGGGCGGGTGCGCGTTTCAAGGGGCTCTGCCCCTTCCACCAGGAAAAGACGCCCTCCTTCAACGTCGATCCGGACAAAGGCTACTACAA
This sequence comes from Opitutaceae bacterium, assembly GCA_023265535.1. Taxonomy (GTDB): domain Bacteria; phylum Verrucomicrobiota; class Verrucomicrobiia; order Opitutales; family Opitutaceae; genus MWDT01. The sequence goes on along the minus strand of JAHFTI010000118.1, from coordinate 5,054 downwards.
ATGTTTCGGCTGCGGGAAGTCGGGAGACATCTTCACCTTCGTCCGCGAAACGGAGCAATTGACCTTCACGGAGGCCGTCGAGGCCCTCGGCCAGCGCTTCAACGTTCCCGTGGAATTCGAGGAGGGCAGCGGCCCCACCGCCGAGCAGCGCAGCCTGCGCCAGGAGATCTTCGAGATCCACGACCTCGCCGCCGACCACTACCACAATGTGACCTTCCGGGGCAAATCGCCCACGGGTGAGTTCATGCGGCAGTACTGGCTCGAGAAACGCCGCTTCGCGATGGAGGTCGCCGAGGATTTCAAGATCGGCGCCGCCGCCCCCACCGACGACGGCCTCGTCTCCCTGCTGCTGCGCCGCAGCTTCTCCGAGGAGGCACTGCGCCAGTGCGGCCTGCTCTTCATCCGCGAGGACGCCCCCCTCTACCCCGGCGCCATCCGCACGCGCTTCCGCGGCCGCCTCATGATCCCGATCCGCGACCACCAGGGCCGCGTGGTCGCCTTCACGGCGCGCCAGACCGACCTCACGCCGACGGACGACTCCTCGGCGGCCGCCAAGTACGTCAATTCCCCCGAGACGCCGATCTTCTCGAAGAGCCACCTGCTCTTCAACCTCGACCGCGCACGCAGCCACGTGAACGAGGCGAACCCCTTCGTGCTCGTCGAGGGCCAGCTCGACGCGATCCGCTGCTGGAGCGTGGGCCTGAAGACGGCGGTGGCGCCGCAGGGCACCTCGATCACCGAGCCGCAACTCACCCTGCTGCACCGCTACAGCAGCCGCGTGGAATGTTTCTTCGACAGCGACAGCGCCGGCCAGAAGGCGGCCCTGCGCTTCCTGCCCATGGCCCTGAAGGCCGGACTCGAGGCGCGCTTCCTCACCCTCAAGGGTCAGGAAAAGCTCGACCCCGACCTGCTCTTCCTGGAGCAGGGCCTGCCGGCCTACCAAATCGTTCAGCGCGACTCGCTGAGCGCCATGGGGTTCGCCTGCCGCGCCATCCTGCCCGAGCCCAGGAAGGCCAGCCCGGAACAGAAGGCCCGCTGCTCGGGAGAGTTGATCGAGATAGTCCTCAACACCGAGAGTGAGGTCGCGCGCGCCGGTTTCATCCAGGAGATCGCCGAGCACATGGACATGCCCTTGCATGCCCTGGAACGCGATTACCGCGCCCTGCGCCAGCGCCTCGCCCAAAGGGCAAGTGCCACAGCCAAGGCCGCCGCCCCCGGCCAGTCGGGCAATCCCCCGCCCCCGTCCGAGATGTCCGAGGCCGAGCCCGACCCCTCCGACATTTCTTCGCCGCCCCAGGTCGCCCAACAGGCCGCCGCCGCCGCCAAGTCCGCCGCACAGGCCCCCAAGGACAGCCCTGAGCAACACCTGCTGCTGCTCCTGCTGCATTATGAGCAGATCGGCAAGCGCCTCAGCGCCGGAGTGCCCCTCGGCTGGATCGACAGGAGCCATGTTGCAGGTCAATTGCTTGCGCGCTTCCTGATCGAGGTCGAACACGACAATTGGCCGGGCCGCGACAACCTGGACCACCTCATCGAGTCCTCCCAGGAACGCACCCTCATCGCCTCCCTCCTCTTCGATCCCCCGCCCCTGGAAGACCCCGTAAAGGTCGCCTGCGAAGGCCTTAAAATCATGCGCAGTCGCACCATCGAGCCAAGGCTTCGTAAAATCGAACTTGATTTAGCCCGACTTCGGGCGGACAGTCCCGAGGACGCATTTTCACTCATCAAAGAACGATCTGAACTGCAAAGACAGCTTCGGCAGCCGATAGGCTTGCCCGCAGCTGTCTAACTCATTTGTCGACCCACACTATGCCGCGCAAAACCAAGAATGCCGACGCAAGCCACAGCGAAGCCGTTGAGGAGGCCATCTCCAAGGCACATGCCGCACACGCTGAAGAAGGTTCCGAAGTGGAGCCGGGCGCGCCTGGCAACCTGAACGAGAAAATCCGCCAGCTGATCCGCCTCTCGAAGGAGCAGGGTTACCTGACCTTCGACGACATCAACGAGGCGCTGCCGGACTCGGTCGAAAACCAGGAGGAGATCGACAACGTTCTTTCCATCCTCAACAACCTCGACATCGAGATCCTCGAGCCCGACCAGGTCGAGGGCTACAAGCAGCAGAAGGAAGAGGCCGAGGAGGAGGAGACCCGCACCTCCCAGAACGACATCCTCGACGACCCGGTGCGCATGTACCTCAAGCAGATGGGCCAGGTCCCGCTGCTGACGCGCGAACAGGAAGTAGAGATCTCCAAGCGCATCGAGACCGCCGAGCTCAAGGCCCAGGAAGCCCTCTTCCAGGCCACCAAGGTCGCCAGCTACATCATCGGCCTCGGCGAAAAGCTGCTCTCCCGCGAGGAGCGTTTCGACCGCATCGTCATCGACAAGAAGATCGAGAGCCGCGACGCCTATTTCAAGTCCCTCCCCAAGCTCATCGAGCTCACGCAAAAGGGCGAGGAGTCCGTCGTCGAGTCCTGGGACGAGTACCTCAAGGCCAAGAACGACGCCGACCGGAAGAAGATCCTCGCCAAGCACAAGAAGCGCGAGGCCGCCCTGCGCGCCAACTTCGGCAAGTTCTTCTTCAAGCTCAAGGTCTACGAGGACTACCTCGAACGCCTGCGCCCCAGCCTCGACGAGATCCATTACCAGCTCGAGCAGCTCGACCGCGCCAAGCATCCCAAGACCCGCAAGGACGCCGCGATCGACACCAAGTCCATCCACGCCCGCATGCGTGAGATCGAGGCCGAGCAACGCATCGAGGCCCTCGCCCTCAACCAGATCGTCCACGACACCCAGGCCCAGGTGCGCGAGGCCCACAAGGCCAAGACCGAGATGGTGGAGGCCAACCTGCGCCTCGTCATCTCCATCGCCAAGAAGTACACGAACCGCGGCCTCTCCTTCCTCGACCTGATCCAGGAGGGCAACATGGGCCTCATGAAGGCCGTCGAGAAGTTCGAGTACCGCCGCGGCTACAAGTTCTCCACCTACGCCACCTGGTGGATCCGCCAGGCCATCACCCGCTCCATCGCCGACCAGGCCCGCACCATCCGCATCCCGGTCCACATGATCGAGACGCTGAACAAGGTGATGCAGGTCCAGAAGCAGCTCCTCCAGGAATTCGGCCACGAGCCGACGCCCGAGGAGGTCGCCGAGGAGATGAACCTCCCCGTCGATCGCGTGCAGCAGATCATGAAGATGGCGCAGCAGCCCATCTCCCTGCAGTCCCCCGTGGGCGACGGCGACGACACCAGCTTCGGTGACTTCATCGAGGACAAGAGCGCCGAGAATCCCTACGACATGACCGCCTACTCGCTGCTGCGCGAGAAGATCATCGACGTGCTCGACTCGCTCACCGAGCGCGAGCGCCGCGTGCTCTCCCTGCGCTTCGGCCTGGTCGACGGCTACAGCCGCACCCTCGAGGAAGTGGGCAAGCAGTTCAAGGTCACCCGCGAGCGCATCCGCCAGATCGAGGCGAAGGCGCTGCGCAAGATGCGCCATCCGACGCGCCTGCGCCAGCTCACCGGCTTCTTCGATTCGGAGCCCCTCGACAACTCCCCCAACGCCTACAACGCGGCCACGGCGATGCGCGTGCAGAACCTTCCCGGCAAGGAAGGCGAGGCCGCTCCCGAGCCGCAGGGCCGCTGAGGCCCGGCGCGGGAAGGGACGGTGCAACGTCCCCCCCTCCCCTGGAATTTCACCCGAACGCGGAATCTCCGGATTCCGCGTTTTTTGTTTCACAATCTCGCCCCCCGCCCCTGGCGGCCTGGCCCGGGGCCGAAGCAGGTGCGGTCCGGTGTCTTGGGGCATGCCTGGGCCGTGGGCCTGCCGTGCCGCGTGCCCTTAATTGCGCTTTCCACCTTTACAGGAACCCTGCCCGGAGTAGGGTCTGCCACGAAAATGAACTGCTTTCCTTCCACCATCGCCGGTTTCCTTGGACTGGGCGCCACTGAGCTGATCGTCATCCTTGTCATCCTCCTGGTCCTCTTCGGTGGAGCCAAGCTGCCGTCCCTCGCCCGCGGCATCGGCGAGTCGATCCGCGAATTCAAGAAGTCCTCCAAGGAGGAGCCGACTGAAAAGAAGGATGAGGAAAAGAAACCCGACGTGTCGCACAGCGACGCCTCGAAGCTCGGCAAGAACTGAGTGAGCCCTGCAGGCTGGGAGTGTTCTCCCGGCCTTTTTTGTGCCCACCCTGCGCCGTTCAGAGCTGAAGACGCACGAGCGGAGTGCTGCCCAGGCCCTGTCCGCCACGAAGCCACTTGGAAAAGGCCGCGATCTGGGAGCTGCCACCGAGGCAGAGGATCTCGTCCCCCGCGCAGAGCGCCTCGCTCGCCGGGGGATTGAGCAACTTCTGCTCCCCGCGCAGGATGCCGGCCACCTGGACGCCAAAGCGCGTGGAGGGTGCAATCTCGGCGAGCGTCAGGCCGAGTGCCTGGGAACCTTCCGGAAGAGGGAGTTTTTCGATGCGCACCTCATCGAGGAGTGCGTCATCCTGGCGGTCCACGGCGACGCGCTGCAAAAAGGTGGACGCATTGCCCACCTGCTCGGGAGTGCCCATGAGCAGCACCTTGTCGCGAGGGAAAAGCTGCGTCTGGGGATTGGGCAGCGAGATGAGGTACCCCTGCCGTTCCACGCCGACAATCGTGGCACCCAGCCGGGTGCGCAGGGCGAGGTCCCGGATGCTCATGCCGCGGCACTCCGCAAGGTCCGGCAACACACAGTCCATGACCGCCAGGTTCCATTCCCCGCGGCTGCTGAGCCAGGGAGCCTGCGTGGCTGAATTGCCCGTGGTGCCCGGGGCGAGGATCGACATGATCTCCACCTCCACCTCGCTGTGCCAATAGATGAACTTGCGGCGCAGGACGACGATGGCAATGACCGCGACCAGGGCCAGCAGCACCATCAGGCCGCGCGCCATGCCCTCGACGGGAAGCACCGTGCCGAGCCACACAAACATGCCCATGCCCGCGATGAACTTCAGGCCGTGCTCGATGAAGACGCGCAGCTTGGCCTCCTTGGCATGGCCGCGTGCGGTGACCTCCGAGTAGAGGATAGCCATG
>JAHFTI010000632.1 GCA_023265535.1 Opitutaceae bacterium | reverse complement strand
GTCATCCATGGCCACCACGGGATAACCGCCCGCCTGCGGGAGGCCGCACAGGGCCTGGCGCAGGTCCTGCGTGAACGTGGCAATGCCGCACTTGCGCGGATGATAGGTGCCGAGGAACGCCACGCGCGGGTGGGCGCCCGGTTTCACATGCCGTGACCTGGCGCGCGAAGGCTTTTCTGTAAGTGCTGCAATCACGTTTGGTAAATGGGGGGGGGGAACTCCTGACACGGTTCAGGACCGGAACCACCACGGCTCCGGTCCTGTTAAGCATTCGTAACCTGGGCCGGCTTCATCCCCGGCCCGTGCACACCGTCACTCGGCCGCAGGCCGAGAGAGGGTGACCTCCGTTGCTCAGCCCTTCACGGTCACATTGTTGACCACGGACTTCACGCCGCGGACGCTCAGGGCGAGCTTGTTGACAAGGGAGCGTTCGGCGTCGTTCGCCACGGTCCCGGTGATCACGACCACGCCGTCATTGGTGCTGATCTTGGTCTTGATCGCGCTGGTGGACTTGTGCGTGAGCAGCGCGTAACGGATCTGCGAGGTGATCGAGGCGTCATCCATGGCCTCCTGTGCGGCCTGTGCCTTGGAGGCCGAGGGCTGGATGATCAGTTGGTTGTTCACGGACTTCACCCAGTCGATATCCTTGGCATACTCGCCCGTGAGTTCCTTCTGGGCGGAGTTCTCGACAGTGCCCGTGAGGGTCACAATGCCGTCCTTCACCAGGACCTTGGTGTTGGCCGTGCTGACATTCGCATGGATGAGCAGCAGGTAGCGGATCTTGAAGGCGATCCAGGCGTCGGAGTGCTCCTTGACCTCGGGATCGAGGAGGATCTGGTTGTCGACGCTGAGCACACCGGGCAGGCCGCTGACAGTGTCGGAGGCGAGGTCGCGCAGGTTCGCGTCGGCCACGGTCCCGGTGAGGGTGACGGCGCCGTCATGGGCCTTCACGGTGACCTTGTCCTCGAGAAGGGTGCGGTAGTTGTAGGAGGCCTTGGCGGAGTCCACGATCTTGTTGTCGACCGAGCTGGAACCAAAGACGGTGACCGCGCTTGCGGCGAGGAGGGAGGAGAGAAGCAGATTGTTGAGTTTCATGTGATGCTGTTGTGTGTTGCTGTTGACGGACTGACGTGGCGGGAAGGGCGGTCTGTTTGCCTCCGCCGGGTGCCCCGTCTTGCCTCCACAAGCCTACGCCTGTGAGGCAGGATGCGCGATGGGGTCTAACCCTACAGCTCAGGCCGCGAAGCCGAAGCGGGCCTTGATTTCGGAGGCGTCGAGCTGCAGCGATTCGGCGAGCAGCGCCGAGGCGATCCGCTCGGCGGCCACCTTGAGCATGCGGTTGAACTGGGCCTCGTTCATGGCGAGGCCCTCGTGCCGGATCGCGACGATGCGCGTGCGCGCGGCGAGGAGGTGCATGAGGAAATCCTCCGCCTCGATCGGGTCGTCGGTGAGGTGCGTGAAGGACTGCTTTCCGTGGTGGGGAAAGGCGATGAATTCGATGGAAAATTTGCTGAGCATGGGAATGGGTGGGATGAAGGTGGCGGGACAAAAAAGGTCCGGCCCGTGGAGGGGGCCGGACCGGACTGAGGTCAGATGTGGTGTTCGACCACGTTGTTTTCCGCAGTCAGCCGGATGTCCTCCAGGGACAGGTTCACATACACGGCCGACTCGGGGTAGCTGATCCTGCTGATGTTGGCGGGCAGGATGAAAATCTCCTTGCCCGAATACCAGTGCCCGGCCTCGACGGCCACCTCGCGGATCAGCCAGGACTCGCCGTCCATGATGAAGCCGCTGACCTTGCCGAGCTCACCATCGGTTGCGTGGATCTTGTAGCCCTTCACTTCCTTGGCGCTGCGCAGGTGGTGGTCCTTGGGCAGGGGGGCGGGCGGGCGGGCTTTCTCCGGCATGGGCATGAGGGTGGGCACTGCGCCGGGGTAGCCCACTGCGCCCCACACCGAGCCGCCCTGCCAGTAGATGGGCCAGTCGTAATAGGAGTAGAACCGTTCCTCGTCCTGGCGAGAAACAGGCCTGCGCAGGTCGATCGAGGGGCTCTTCTCAATCTGCTCCCGAGTGAGGCTGACGCGCAGGAACTGCGTGTCGGTGAGGGGATGGCCGAACAGGTTCCGCTCAAAGGCGTGCGGGGAAAGCAGCACCTGGCGGCCCGACAGCCAGGTGCCCGTGTCCGCGATGAGGTAACGGATGACCCAGCTTTGGTCGTCGAAGTAGAAGTCGGCCACCTCGCCGACGGGACCATCCGTGGCGCCGATCGGCATGCCATAGAGGTGGTTGAGGCTCCGGATTGTGGAGCAGAGTGACGGGGGGCCTTGGCCGGATGTTGTATTCATGATTTGGTTACAGTTTGTCCGCATGGTCGCGGCTCAGGTTTTGCTGACGGGGATGGTCCACTCCTTGGAGAGCAGCAGGCCCTTCCTGAGTGCGGCGCAGCCGGCGGTGAGGTCGTTGCGCAGGGCCACCCAGTTCTCGGAGCCGGCGCTGGAGATGTCCTGCAGCTTGCGCTCCAGGTTCGCAGCCTGGTCACGGA
>JAHFTI010000117.1 GCA_023265535.1 Opitutaceae bacterium | reverse complement strand
TCCATCTCGACACCCGCCCGGTGGTGGTGAATTGGCACCGCTATTATCAGAGCTTTGTTGGTGAAAGCCGAAGGGACTTTGATCTCAAGACCTATTACCTGCGCCTGGCGGAGGCTGCTCCCGAGGAGGGCGACCTGGCCTACCTCTGCGGTCGCATTCAGTCCACTGCGGACGACGAACAGCGCTGGTTCGAACGTGCCCTTGCCGCGAAGTCGCCCTCGGTGCATGCCCATCGCGGACTCGCCCACCTGCGCGCGGGGGCCGGGGATTTTGAGGGGGCACTGGCTTCCCTCGATGCCGCCGAGAAGGGCGGCATCGCCCCCCAGAGCCTGTTCAGCGTGCGCGAGGAATGCCTCCTGGCCCTGGGCAGGAAAGCCGATGCGCTCAAGGCCTGCCGAGCACTTCCCCGGACCTCGAACACCGATGTGGGCCCCGTGGAGCGGGAGATGCACCTCGCCTTTATTGCCGAGGGCCGGCCCGGTGCGGAAGCCGTCGTTCGCGGCTATATCGCCAAGCTCACCCCGGAACAGCGCAAGGGCTTTGCCGATGCCGTCGCCTGGCTGAAGGGCAATATTTCCTATTACGAAGGCGATGTCGCAGGCTATGTCGCGGTCCTCCCCGCCGAGGGACAGGACTGGATGCGTTGCATGCTCAAGGGGGACAGTGCCGGTGCCGCGAAGGCGATCTCCGAGGCCACGGGCGGCAAGCTGAGCTATGCCTGGCTCCTGGTGTACCTGAATGCGGTTCGTGGCAAGGACCCTGCCGCGCCCTCCTACTGGGAGAAGGCAGTGGCGTGCCTGGCGGAGGAGAAGGGCTTCAACAGCCAACTCGCCGCACACCTGCGCGGCCTGGGCAGGCTGCCGGTCGAGAAGATCATCCGGGCTCCGTTGCAGGCCTACGAGAAGCGGGTGGTGCTGACCGCCCTCGCCGTGAAGGACCCGGCAAATCGTTCCGCCTTTCTGGCCGCGCTTGCCCCCCTGAAACAGCCCAGGCAATTCCCCAGCCACATCCTCGCCGAGGTCACCAAATCCCTCGAGCTCGGCACCCTCCCGGCTCCCGGCACCTCCTTCTGAGATGCTTCATGTCCCGGGCGCCCGTTTTTCGTGGCGCCCGGTGGAAGCCGGCCTTACCGAGCCGGCACTCCCACCACACGGCTGCGCCTCTCCAGAACCAGGAGGTCGCGCCAGTGCCCCGCCAGGGGCCCGTGCCCCATGAGGCCGATGCGCTCGCGCGTGCCGACGATGCGGAAGCCGTGGGCCAGCTGCAGGCGCACGCTGGCCACGTTTTCGGGGAAGGTTCCGGAGTATAGGGTCCAGATGCCCCTTTCCTCAGAGGCCGCGATGACGGCCTTCAGCAGGGCCGTGCCGACGCCCCTGCCGCGCGCCGCCTGTGCGATATAGACGCTCAGTTCGGTGACGCCTGCATAGACCGGCCGCGTCGAGGTGGGGGAGAGCACCGCCCAGCCCAGGCATGCGCCTTCGTCACTGGTCGCCACCAGGCTGCAGCCCGCCACCTTGCCCGCGTGGAATTGCGCCCAGGTGTGGGGGGCCGCGGACTGGAACGTGGAATGTCCCGTGGCAATGCCCTCCTCGTAGATTCGCCTCACCTCCGGCCAGTCCTGTTCCTGCATGGGACGGATCGCGACGGACTGGAGGTTCGCCTCAGCGCCGTTGCCCAGGCCAGGGGCACCGCTCGCGGCGTCGCCACGGACCTCTCCCAGCCGCCTGTAGTAGATCGCATTCTTGGCCGGCGGTCCCTGCGGATCCAGCGCATAGTCGGGGATGCCCCCGACGTACGCGTAGCCGAGCCGCTCGTAGAAGGCGCGCGCGCCCGAGGCCCCCTCGCTCGTATCCAGGAATAGGATACGCACGCCCCGTCTGGCCGCCTCGTCCTCCGCGTGCTCCATGAGGGCCGCACCCAGGCCGCCGCGCCGCGCGCCAGGCAGCACCATGAGCTTCTGGATTTCCGCGCGGTGCCGTCCGTTCCTGCGTGTCTCCAGAGCGAGCTGCACGCTGCCGACGATCCCCCCGGCGGGATCGTGCGCGACCAGGATCACGCGTCCGCCCTGTGCCGCATCAGCCAGGACCTTGTCCCAGTAGGCGACGAGCTCGCCCTCCTCCAGCGGCAGCATGAACCCGATCGAGGCCCCTTGCTCCACGCAGCTGCGCAGCAACGCCTGCAGGGCCCTCCGGTCGTTCTCGGAAACAGGAAAGGAAAGGGGGCTTATGCTCGGCTGCATGGAGGATGAGGATGAAATGATTCAATCGCTCATCAGCCTTGGTTCGAGCCGATTCCGTGCCTTGTGCGGGTTCGAAGCTGATTTTCTGTGGACGGCAAGGCCGCAAGGGCCGGCCCCGAGCAGCCGGGGGCCATTCCCTGGCACCCGCCTCAGCGCCCTGCCTCAAGGACCGCCTCATAGGCGGGCTTGGGGTTGCGGTAGCGGTCGAAGAGCAGCGGGTGGTTCGTGCGGCCTCGCACAGGGAAATTGTTCAGCCAGGTCTGGGCGTCGTCCAGGCCCCAGAGCGTCACGCGCGTGATGTGCTTGCGGTGTTTCACGAACACCCGGAAGAGCTCGCCGTAGCGCCGGGCCAGGCGTTGCTCCTGCACCTCGGGAAGCGCCTTTGTGAACGGATTGAGGGCAGGGTCGTAGTCCTCCAGGCGACTGATGTCCGCCACACCTGTCTCCCCGCGGGAGGGCAGCATGTCCACGTCCAACTCGGTGATCATCACCTTCAGGCCCAGCGCCGCAAAGTCCCTGATGGCCAGGTCCACCTCGTCTGCCGAGGGATGATCGATTCCGTAGTGGCCCTGCATGCCGACGCCGTCGATGGGCACGCCACGCTCCAGCAGCCCGCGCAGCATGCGCACGGTGCGCTCCCGCTTGGCGCGATCGAAGAGGCTGTAGTCATTGTAGTAGAGTTCCGCCTTTGGATCTGCCTCGCGCGCAAAACGGAAGGCCTGGTCAATGAAGTCCTCGCCGATGAGGCGCCGCCAGGGGGAGTCGCGCAGCATCTCCCGGTCCGCGGGCCCGTCACTGATGGCCTCGTTCACCACGTCCCAGCCCTTGATGCGTCCGGCGTAACGCCCGGCGACGGTCCTGATGTGGTCGCGCATGCGCTGGAGCAACAGTGCACGCGATGCGGGCTGTTGACGGTCGTCCTCGAACACCCAGCGCGGGGTCTGGCTGTGCCAGATGAGGGTGTGTCCGATGACCGCCATGCCGTGTTTCTCGCCGAAGGCCACGTGGGCGTCGGCCGCGCGAAAATCGTAACGGCCGGGCTCCGGGTTCACCAGGGCCCACTTCATGTCGTTCTCGGCGGTGAGGGCCGAGAATTCCCTCGCGGCCAAGGCTGCACCGCGGGGATTGCCCCCGCTCACCATGCCCGCATTCAGGGCGACGCCGATCAGGAAATCGTCGGCATAGACCTCTCGAAGTGTGGGCTGGGCACCGCACAGTCCGGGGGCGGCAACGGCCAGCAGGAGGGGAAGGGTCAGTCTGGATAGCAGGGTGGGGCGCATGGGTGTCTGTGGAAACGGGGATATTCTGTCGGGTGGCGGGACTGGGATCTGTGGGGGGGCAGGTCACCATGCCGGCTGGATGCTGATCCTGCCAGCATGTGCCTTTCCCCGCTGCAGTGGATTCATTCCTTGTGGTAATTATAGAGCCGTGCGGATCCGTGCGGCCCGGTGTTGCGGCCGGATGGGCAGGTGGGGGCCGCCAATCACATTGCCTTCGAGTCCCTTGCGAGCGGGGGCTTACTCGAAGCTCCAGCGATCAACCTTGAAGAGTTGTGCTCCGGCACCGGTGAAGCGGAGACAGAGATCCTGCAGGCCTCGCGCACCCTCCACCTGGCAGCTGACCTCCACCCAGGACTGCGTGGCGCCTTCGGGAGCCGCCCCGACCTGGCAGGTTCCCAGGAGTGTGCCTTCGTGTGAGCCGAGCCGAAGCTCAATAGCCCCTGCGCCTGCCCCCCGGGCAATCCGCGCACGGAAGGTCCTCGCACCGGTGGTCCCGAAATCGACTCCCACCAGCTTCACCCAGTCTCCCTGCTGCAGGTCGCAGAGGTTCATGCCGCCGTCCGCGCAGGGCTCGGTTTCCACACCCTTCTGTGCAGCGAAGGTCTCCGCCTCGACGGGGGCATAGGGATTGAGCGTTCCGAGGCGTTCGACTCCGCTGGTGGTGTAGCTGACCTTGCGGATGCTGCCGTCGTCATTGAAGTGCAGCTCCTCCAGTCCGAGGTTGCGCCGGAAAGAGGTGGGGATGCCCGCCTCGGTGGCCACGACGCGGTTGTGGTAGGCGTGGTACCAGCGGTCCTTGAAAAGGAATTCGGCGGCGTGGTTGTTGTCGCCATGGTTGAGCGGGGGCTGGTCTGCAACGATCCCACGATAGCTGAAGCCCGCGTCGGGCCGGTCGCTGCTCATGTATTCGATGCGAATGCCGGCCTTGGGGTTGCTGGAGTAGCAGAAATAGTAGATCCCCTTGCGCTTGATGACCCAGGAGGCCTCAAAGAAATGGGGCGCCTTCATGTGCTTCACCTCACCGTCGAGCGTGACCATGTCCCGTTTGAGGCGCACCACCCGCACGTTGTCCTCTCCATTGCCCCCGAAGTAGAGGTAGGCCTGCCCATCGTCATCGATGAAGACGCCCGGGTCGAAGAGCCACATGTTGGTGGCCGGCTGGACGCCGGGGGTGGAGTGTTCGATCAGGGGCTTGCCGAGCACATCCCGGAAGGGGCCGGCGGGTGAATCGGCCACCACGACGCCAATGTTGCCGCCTCCATTGCCAAAATAGAGGAAGAACTTGCCGTCGCGTTCGATCGCGCCCGGAGCCCAGCTCTTCTTGGCCCAGGAGGTGTGGCGGGCCGCGTGAAACACGGAGCCGTGGTCGGTCCAGTTCTTGAGGTCCGTCGAGGACACGCAGACGACATCCGGGATGTTGTAACCACCTCCAACCGGACTTTCATCGTCATTCGAGCAGTAAAGGTACACCCTGTCGCCGACGACGAGGGACGCGGGGTCGGCCAAGTACCGGTGGGAGGCGATGGGTGCATCGCCGTGCAGGGTGGTGACGAGTGCGGCCAACGCGGCTGAAACCTGAAGGAGGAGGGGGCTCTTGCGGTGCATCATGGCAGGTGGTATTCAAAAGTCGGATACGCAACCATCGGTCCCTGGCGGGGCGTTTCCCCGGGGGCGCGGTGCGTGCCCGTCACCTTGCCCAAACCCTCCCGGGACCCAAGAAAATCCCTCTATGTCTTTAGTCGTACGACTTCCGGACTAGGGCTGGCCCGCGGGCAGGGTTGTCCTGCCCGGGTCTGCGCGCCGCGCGCCGTACGCCAAGGGGCATGTCCTGGCCGTCCGCGCGCCTGCCATTCTGCGCGCGGTGCGGCTGCGCGTCACAGCGTGTCGTACACCTGCACCCTGCTCCAGCTGCTGCGGAATTTCTCCAGGAAGGCCTTGTGGAGCGGGTCTACCTGGTAGGCGTCGTGTGCCGCCATGTCCTTGAAGAGCACGGTCAGGCCGACGGCGTAACCCTTCTCGAGCACGGGACGTTCCGGCACCGGGGCGGGCGTGCCCACGAAGACCTGGACGGCGTCGCGGCAGGCCTTGAGCGACTCGACGCCTGCGCGGAATTCGGCGCGCTGTTCGGCGCTCAGTTCGGGCTTGAGAAAGAAGTAGACGGAGTGGACGAGCATGGCCCGAAGGCTCCCCGTGTTTTCACTTTTTTCAAAATATTTCCGAGCCCCCCTTGTTTTTTTCTGGGCCCGGTCCGTTTTATCGCGTATCCGAGAAATCCTCACGCTTCCCATGACCTCCACGAAACAGACCAAAACGTGCCTTGCCGCCACCCTCCCGATGTGGCGCCGCACGTTTGCCTCTGTCTCCACGGTCGTAGCCTCCGCCAAGACCGTCCGCGCAGACGTCGCAGCCATTCATGGCAAAGGTCGTACCCCGACCCCGGAAGTGGATCAATAATCGAGCCCAAAGGATTTTCCCAAACGCCGACCCACTTCCAAACCGGAAGTGGGTTTTTTGTTCAGCCAACAAGAACCGCTTCCGGAACCAGGTCCCAGGACCTGTTCAAATTTCCGCAGCGGCTTCACAGCTGAGCCCAGGTCAATCAGCCAAGGTCCGATCAAATCCCGGCCGCCCAAACCAGCCTGCACCACGCAGGCCTGAGAGGGGCGAAGGTGTGTGTGGCCCCGCCCGGACCCAGACTTTCATCCACGGTCAATGAGGGCGGAGGCAGGAGAAATCTTCCTGCCCCGAGCGACCTGAGCCGTGGTTTTATCTTCACGTTCCCGGAAGGGGCCCCGCACACCCCGGGATGGACCACCCATCCTTTATTCCTGCCCACCGTGAACACATCATGCCAATCCAACAACGAATCCTCTGATTCCATCGCGAACATATTGCCGCTCGTGGACGCCGTCGTGGCCTCCCTCGAGCGGCGTCTCCCGGTCCACGTCTCACGTGAGGACCTCGCCAGCGCAGGCAAGCTTGCGCTCGTCGAGGCCCTCAGGCGCTTCACCGGCCCCGAGCAGGAGGCCCGCGCCTATTGCTTCATCCGCGTGAGGGGAGCCGTCTATGACGAGCTCCGCAGGCTCGATCCGCTTTCCCGTCGCACCCGCACCCAGGTCACCCTGGTGCAGCGGGCCGCCGCCGACCTCGAGGCCTCCCTCGGGCGTGCCCCGACCTCGCGCGAACTCTCCCAGGCCACCGGCCTGCGCGACGAGAAGCTGCGCCAGCTCGAGCGGATCAACACCGCCACCGCCATGCGTTCCCTCCAGGAGGAGGGCGAGGGCGGCGAGCCGATCCACCAGATTGCCGATCCGCTCGGCGAGACCCCGGCCACCGTCCTCGAGACCGAGGATCGTGCCGAATCCGTCCGCAGCGCGCTCAGCCGTCTTCCGGACAACCAGTCCTACGTGATGAGGCGTTATCACTTCGAGGACGCCACCCTCGAGGAGATCTCCTCTGAGCTGAACATCTCGCGCGAGCGGGTGCGGCAGCTTCGGATCGCTGCCGAGAAGCGCCTCAAGTCCGATCTCTTGCTCAACGCCGCCTGGTCCTCGCTGGCCACGGCCGCCTGACTCGACCCCTTGTGCCCCCCCCCTTGACATAGTGGGGGGCTGGGATGATGGGCACGGAGGGTGCGGGTGAAAGCCCGCCGCCCTCCGTGCCTTTTTTGTGCACCGGTGGAGCTCCCACCCCTGTTCGGAGCGGCGCGCCCCGGACAGAGGCAGGCTGCGGAGGGGACTCCCTCGAAAGCCGGAGTTGTTGGGGCCCCTCTTTCCCCGTCGCATCATACTGTAAGCCTAGCCTGCCGTCGCCTGCCGATTCTTTCTCTCTTGCAAGCTTGCCCGTCGAAGGTGCAAAATTTGCCTCATCATTTTCATGAGCCAAAACGACACCCTCACAACAGGAAGTTTTACTCTGCCGGGCGAAGCTGGCTACGAACAGCTTACGCTCAAGCTCGCCAAGAAATGGGGCGCCGACAACATTCGCGACAGCGACGGCACCCAGCTCTCCCCCGAGATCGTAAAGTCCGGCTACAACATCTATTCCACGCTCTGCCTGGTCCGCGCCGTCAACGAGTGGGCCAAGAAGAACCGCGACAAGCTCCAGCAGAACTACCTGATGAGCTTCCCCGTCGTCGCCGAGAAGGCCACCACGGTCATCGAGCTGCTCAAGGGCTACTTCAAGGAGCAGTTCGTCGTGAACTTCGGCGATGACCCCAAGAAGTGGTGGCAGGTCATCGACCGCACCACCGGCGAGGAAATCCCCAGGAAGCTTTGGACGGTCAACGCCAAGAAGGGCACCGTCACGATCAAGGGCTCCGAGCCCGGTCACAAATACACGGTCAACTTCCTCGCCTTCCGCATCTGGGAGGAGATTTCGATGTACAATCACATCACCAACAACTGGGGTGATCGTGAGCACCTGGCCGCCGTCGACCCGATGCATCCGGAGACGCAGAAGGCCATCATGTCCTTCCTCGAGCAATGGCTGAAGGACCACCCCGACACGAGCGTGGTGCGCTTCACCTCGATGTTCTACAACTTCTCCTGGTTCTGGGGCGACGACCAGAACCTCCGTTACATCTACTCCGACTGGGCCGACTACGAGATGATGGTCAGCCCCCGCGCCCTGCGCGCCTTCGAGAAGAAATACGGCTACAAGCTCACCTCCGAGGACTTCGTCAACGGAGGCCTCTACAACTCCACGCACAACGCCCCCTCCCTGCGCTACCGCGACTGGATGGAGTTCATCCACAACTTCGTCGTCGACTTCGGCAAGAAGTGTGTCGACCGCGTGCACGCCCACGGCAAGAAGGCCTACGTGTTCTATGATGATCACTGGGTCGGCGTTGAGCCCTACAGCCCCCGCTTCAAGGACTTTGGCTTCGACGGCCTCATCAAGTGCGTCTTCAACGCCTTCGAGGTCCGCAAGTGCGCCGGCGCCACTGGTGTCGCCGTGCACGAGATGCGCCTGCATCCCTACCTCTTCCCGACCGGCCTCAAGGGCGAGCCGACCTTCAAGGCTGGCGGCAACCCGACGCTCGACGCGAAGAACTTCTGGATCGACGCCCGCCGCGGCATGGTACGCGCGCAGATCGACCGCATCGGTCTCGGCGGCTACCTCTCCCTCGTCGAGCCCTTCCCCGATTTCTGCGACTACATCGAGAAACTCGCCAACGAGTTCCGCCTCCTGAAGAGCTTCCACCAGGGCGACAAGCCCTACACAGCCCCCTTCAAGGTCGCCGTGCTCACCGCCTGGGGCAAGCTGCGCTCCTGGATCTGCTCCGGCCACTTCACCCGCGGCCTCGAGCTCAACGAGCTCATCGAGTCCCTCGCCGGCCTGCCCGTCGACGTCGAGTTCATCAGCTTCGACGACCTGCTCACCAAGGGCGTGGACAAGGACGTCAAGGTCATCATCAACTGCGGTCGCGCCGGCAGCGCCTGGAGCGGCGGCCATTTCTGGAGCATCTCCGAGGTCAACAGCATCCTCACGAAGTGGGTCCAGAAGGGCGGCAGCCTCATCGGTGTGGCCGAGCCCAGCGCCATGCCCGAGCCGGGCACGCTCTTCCAGCTCAACCACGTGCTCGGTCTCGACCGCGATTGCGGCGAGCGCCTGGCCAACGGCCGCTACAAGTACGCCGCCCCCACGGGCAAGCACTTCATCACCGCCGACCTTCCCGAGGCCCCTGACTTCGGCAAGGACGTCGATGGCATCTACGTGCTCGGCGCCAGCACGGAGGTGCTCTCCGAGAAGGACGGCTCACCCCGCATCGCCACCAACACCTTTGGCAAGGGACGCGCCGTGTACCTGTCGGGCTTCAAGTTCACCTACGAGAACACCCGCCTGCTGCACCGCGCCATCTTCTGGGCCGCCGCCAAGGAGCCGACCTGGTCGGTGTGGAACACCACCAACATCCGCACCGAGTGCGCCTACTTCGCGAAGTCTGGCAAGCTCGTCGTCATCAACAA
>JAHFTI010000631.1 GCA_023265535.1 Opitutaceae bacterium | reverse complement strand
GCCGAGCAACCCATCCGAAGTCTCCATGGAAACCATCGTGTCGCTGTGCAAGCGCAGGGGTTTCATCTTCCAGTCCTCCGAAATCTACGGGGGCATCAACGGTTTCTTCGACTACGGTCCGCTCGGCGCCGAGCTCAAGAAGAACATCCGCGACTGCTGGTGGAACGACATGGTGCGCCGCCGCGACGACGTCGTGGGCATCGAGAGCTCGATCATCATGCACCCGAAGGTCTGGCAGGCCTCCGGCCACGTCGCCGGCTTCACCGACCCGCTCGTGGACTGCAAGGCCTCGAAGCAACGCTTCCGTGCCGACCAGCTTTTCTTCGCCCCCGTGGTGGTGGACGGCAAGACCGTCGCCTACGTGAGCGCCCTCGAGAGCGAACGCACGCAGGAGGCCCTGCAGGAGGCCGCCGAGACCCTCAAGCGCAAGAAGGCGATCCAGGGCAAACTCGAGCCCGTCGTCATCCGCGACATGACCGAGGCCAAGCCCGAGGAGATCGACCAGATCCCCTCCCCCGCCACCGGCGAGCCCGGCAGCCTGACGCCGCCGCGCTCGTTCAACATGATGTTCGAGACCTACGTCGGCGCGCTGCGCGACGCCTCGGCCGTCGCCTACCTGCGCCCCGAGACCGCGCAGGGCATGTTCGCCGACTTCAAGCCGGTGGTCGACACGGGCCGCGTGAAGCTGCCCTTCGGCATTGCCCAGACCGGGAAATCCTTCCGCAACGAGATCACCCCGCGCAACTTCATCTTCCGCTCGCGCGAGTTCGAGCAGATGGAGATGGAGTTCTTCATCCATGAGGATGACGACTGGGCCAAGTGGCACCGCCACTGGATCGACTGGTGCAAGGACTGGCTCAAGTCGATCGGCCTGCCGGACAGCCACCTCTCCGAGTACGACCACCCGAAGGCCAAGCTCGCCTTCTACTCGAAGGGCACGACGGACATCATGTTCCGCTACCCCTTCGGCGTGCAGGAGCTCTGGGGCATCGCCGCACGCGGCAACTATGACCTCAAGCAGCACGAGCAGCACAGCGGAGTGCCGCAGGTCATCTTCGACGAGGTCAGCAAGAAGAAGTTCACCCCGCACGTCATCGAGCCCGCCGTGGGCGTCGACCGCATCCTGCTGGCCGTGCTCTGCGCCGGCTACGCCGAGGAGGAGCTCAAGGACGAGAAGGGCAACGTGGACAAGCGCGTGGTGCTGCGCCTGAGCCCGCGCATCGCGCCGGTCAAGGTGGCGGTGCTGCCGCTGCTCAAGAACAAGCCCGAGCTGGTGGCCAAGGCCGAGGCCCTGTACCGCACGCTCAAGCGCAAGTACAACGTCTTCTACGACGAGGGTGGCGCCATCGGCCGCCGCTACCGCCGCCAGGACGAGATCGGCACGCCCTGGTGCGTGACCATCGACTTCGACACCATCGAGAAGGACGGCAGCTTCACCCTGCGCGAGCGCGACTCGATGCAGCAGCGCCGCGTCACCGAGGCCGAGCTGCTCGCCATGCTCGACCAGCAGGTGTATTGATTTGTTGGATACAACAGGAAGGGGGGCCCCGAGGGGCCCCCTTTTTTTGCGCCCGCCACACGGGCTCGACAGCGCGGCGGGCTCCCTGCCAGGCTTGGGGCATGAAGAGCCGCCTCCTGTCCCTCTGCGCCCTGGCCGCCTCCCTCGCCCCCCTGCCGGCCCTGCGGGCCGAGGCTTTGCCCCCCGCCCAGTCCCCGACCCCCGCACAGGCCCCGGCACTGGCCGCCTCCTACCAGGACGAGATCCTGAGCTGGCGAAGGACCCGGGCCACCCGCCTGCAGGCGCCGGAGGGCTGGCTTTCCCTCGTGGGCCTGGACTGGCTGAAGGAGGGGGACAACACCCTCGGCTCCGCCCCCGACTGCGCGGTGCGCCAGGCCAGGCTGCCCGGGAAGTTCGCCGTGCTGCGGCGCAGCGGCCTCGAGGTCACTCTCCGCCTGGAACCCGGCGTCTCCGCCACCCTAAACGGCAAGCCCGCCGCGCCTGTCACCGTCCTTGCCGACGACCACAACGAAAAGGCCGACGTGCTGCGCCACGGCAGCCTGAGCATGATGCTCATCCGCCGCGGGGACCGCCTGGGTATCCGAACTCGTGATACGGAGGCGGCCGCGCGTGCCGGTTTCACGGGCATTGCGTCCTTTCCCGTCGACCCGACCTGGCGCATCGAGGCGCGCTGGGTGCCCTTCGATCCGGTGCGCAGCATCAGCATCACGAATGTCCTTGGACAGGTCTCAGAGGGGCGCGCCCCGGGCAAGGCGGTGTTCGAGCGCGACGGCAGGACCTACGAATTGATCCCGACCCAGGAAGCGCCAGGCGGGGAACTGTTCTTTGTCCTGCGCGACCTGACCAGCGGCAAGGAGACCTACGGGGCCTCGCGTTTCCTCACCGCAGCAGCACCCATGGACGGCAAGGTGGTCCTCGATTTCAACAAGGCCTACAACCCGCCCTGCGCCTTCACGCCCTTTGCCACCTGCCCGCTGCCGCCCAAGGGCAACATCCTCGCCTTCCCGCTCCGCGCCGGCGAAAAGAAATAC
>JAHFTI010000630.1 GCA_023265535.1 Opitutaceae bacterium | reverse complement strand
CTCCTCGCGCATGAGGGAGAGGGGTTTCTCGCTGGCGATGGCCTCGTCCAGGCAGCGGTTGAAGGTCGGGGTGGCGTGGCTGCGCGAGGCCTCGGCCAGCTGCTGCAATTCACCGAGAACGAGGCGTGTGTCGTCCACCCCCTTGCGGTAGCGGGCGATCATCTCCTTCGGGGTGCCCTCGCCGAAGAAGGAGGCCGCCTGGTAGGCGAGCTGGCGCTCGGCAGTGAGGGTGCGCGTAAGCTCGAAGGCCTTGAGGGAAACCTGGGTGGTCTGGCGGAAGCTGGAGAGCGCGACAAAGTCGGCGTACACACCCCGGATCAGAAGGCCAGCAAGCAGACAGACGGCAAGGAGTGCTCCGGCACCAAGAACAAGCAGCTTTGTTTGGATCTTTTGCATGGTCGGGGTCGGGGAACGGGTATCCACAAGCCATCGGCACCGCGAAAGACAGATTAATGCAAAGCATGATCATCACTGATGCCAGCCACACAAGCAGGGACACGGCCATGGGTTCGGCGTGAAAAAAAACGGGAAGGTGTCGTGACCTGCATGAGACCTCAAGAAGCCGGGTGCATAGGGAGGAGCTCCAGCCCTCCTACGCCAAGACTACGGAGGGCACCACCTACTTATCGCCCTTCGGGCGCTATTTCGTATGGCTGCGCCATCCGAAGCGCATCGCTCCGCGATGAGCGAAGGATGGTGGACCCTACTGGACTCGAACCAGCGACCTTTTCCATGTCAAGGAAACGCTCTAACCAACTGAGCTAAGGGTCCAAAACTGAAGGGCGCGCAGTAAGCCCGAATTACAGGGGCGCTTGCAAGCGAAAATCTTCAGAAACCTTCCGGGTATCCTCTTGTATTTGCAGCTTAAGCTCTTGCAGCCCCGGGAAGCGGCGCTCGGGGCGCACAAATCGCAGCCATTCCACGACGATTTCATCGCCGTAACCAAAGGGGCACTCGCCCAGGAGATGGCTCTCGAGCAGCGGCTCAAGCGCGCCGCCGATCGTGGGGCGCATCCCGTAGTTGGCGATGGCCGGGTGCCAGAGGGGGACACCGGCATCAAAGGAGGCGGCGGAGGCCACGCGGACGGCATAGACGCCGAAGGCGGGGGCGAGCTCGGGCTGCCAGGCAAGGTTGAGGGTCGGAAAGCCGATCGTGCGGCCCAGCTGCCTGCCCTGGCTGGTGCAACCGCGGGCAAAGTAGGAGTAGCCCAGGAGGGCATTCACGGAGGCCATGTCGCCGGACGCCAGGCTGGCCCGGATGCGGGAGCTGGAAATGGGCTCGCCATTGAAATGGACGCGCGGGGCGGAGAACACGGAGACGCCCAGGCGCACGGCACTCGCCAGGAGCAGGGAGACGTCGCCCTTGCGGCCGGCGCCGAAACGCCAGTTTTCGCCGACGTACACGGCGGACAAGGCGGGCAATGCGGCACGCAACATGGGCAGGAAGTCCTCAGCCGGAATGGCGCCAAAGGCCTCGGTGAAGGGTTGCTCAATGAGTGCGACCACCCCGAGGCGGGCCAGCACCTGGCGCTTCACCGCGGGCG
This sequence comes from Opitutaceae bacterium, assembly GCA_023265535.1. Classification (GTDB taxonomy): domain Bacteria; phylum Verrucomicrobiota; class Verrucomicrobiia; order Opitutales; family Opitutaceae; genus MWDT01. The sequence goes on along the minus strand of JAHFTI010000630.1, from coordinate 1,008 downwards.
GCATCATCATGCGGGTGCGCCGCTCCGGGTTCATGAGGGCGCTGGGATGCGGCCAGAAGCTCAGCACGGCGGCGCTGCCGCCGGCGCGGGCGGCGGAATGCAGGCAGGCCTCGATGACGGACTGGTGGCCGAGGTGGAGGCCGTCAAACATGCCGATGGCCAGGTGCAGCGGGCCCGGGAGCCCGGCAGCCTCGCCTATTCCTGTGAAGGTCCTGAGGGCTGTCATGGGAAAGTGGATACGCCTGCGGCGCGCGCCCGGGGTGGCGGCCCCGCGTCAGTAGGCGATGGTGGGCACCACCTCGCGCGGATGCAGCAGGAGCTTCTGCAGGTCGGCGTGGGGCGTGGCCTCGATCTGGTCGACGGTGACGGCGCGCTCGATGCGCAGCTTGTCGATGGCGGTGCGGCGCAGGGCGCAGAGATGGCCGCCGCAGCCGAGCTTCTGGCCGAGATCGTGGGCCAGGGTGCGCACGTAGGTGCCCTTGGTGCAGTTGACGATGAAGTCGATCTCCGGCGAGGCGAAGCGCGTGGGCTCGAAGCGGGACACGCGGATGAAGCGCGGCTCGCGCTCCACCTCGACGCCCTGGCGCGCCTTCTTGTAGAGGGGCACGCCGCCGATCTTGATGGCCGAGAACATCGGGGGCATCTGGTACTGGTCTCCGAGCATGCCGCGCATGGCCTCGCGCACCTGGGCCTCGCTCAGGGCGGGCACGGGGCGTGTCTCGAGCATCTCGCCCTCGGCGTCCTGGCTGTCGGTGACGACGCCCAGCTTCACGGTGCCGGTGTACTCCTTGTCCATGCTCATCAGGTACTGGGAGGCGGCCGTGGCCTTCCCGATCAGCACGATGAGCAGGCCCGTGGCCATGGGATCAAGCGTGCCGGCATGGCCGACGCGCTTCATGCCGAACTTGCTGCGCATGCGCGCCACCACGTCGTGCGAGGTGTGATCGGTGGGCTTGTCCACCAGGAGGATGCCGTCGAATTCTTGTTTGGGTCCGAGCATGGAAAAAG
>JAHFTI010000116.1 GCA_023265535.1 Opitutaceae bacterium | reverse complement strand
GCAACTCGAGATCAGCTTCCCGCGTTGCGCCGCCAACCAGGCCCTGCTCTGCGCCGTGGAAATCCTTGTGCGCGAGGACAGCGCTACTCTCAAGGTCCTGCAGGGGGGCGGCACGCTGGCTTCAGGGTCAAGCCAGCCAGGCGCAACTCCCACGCAGGGCCCCCTCACAGCCCAAACACCCGGGAGCACCCCAGCGATCCACCCACACGGTGCCCTGCCCGCCCAGCCGCTCGCGCCCACGCGCCCCTTCGCCCGCTTCGACACCGGCATGAGCCTCTACTCCGCCTCCGAAGCCAGCGTCGCCGTGCTTCCCGCCGAGCTGGTGGGCACGGAATGCCTGCGCCCGGCCGGCCCCGGCGCCCCCCTGCCCTCCCACACGCTCACGCGCCAATCAGAGCTGTTCCTGGCGGTGCCGCGCCCCCCTGCTGCAGTCGCTCCCGCCGGCTGGCTCAGGTCCGAGGAAACCCTCGTGCTCGCGGGAGAACCCGCCCGCGTGTTTGAACTCTGGCTTCGCTCCGCCCCGGCCGGCGAATTCATCGACGGGAAGGGCCTGCCCCCATGCTCGGCCCTCTTCCTCAAGCCCACGCTGCCCTCCCCTCCCGCCCAGGCGCTCAACGGACTTCGCGTGGAGGGCCTGCCGCCCCTGGTCCCCGGAAACGATGACTGGCAGCTCCTTGGGAGCCTGCGCCAGGGCACGCGCCCTCAGGGCCCCGCAGGCCCCGCCCTCACCGTGCTCCCCACGGAGCTCGGCGACGCCGACTGGCTGCGCACCCCGCAGGCCTGGCCGGCGGGCGCACGGAACGTGCGCTTCCTGGCGGGGGACCACATCGAGCTGGTCCTTGGCCTCGACGCCCGCATCACACCGCTTCCCGGCTGGCTCGCCGAATGGACGCCCCATGCGGGCAAGGCCAGCCTCGGCGGCCAGGCCCTCCAACTCTGGCGCAGGCGCGTCGACCAGGGCACCCTCGTCGAGCTCGGCGCCAACCCGCCCCTGCCCAACGGCACTCCGGCGCCCATGTACTGCGTCTTCGCACGTCTCTCGCGCCCCGTGCTGCGTCTCAACCTTGCACTGGCCCTTCAGTTCAAGGCCGCCCCCCGCACGCCGGCCACTCAGGACAAGGCCACCCTGATAAGCCCCAACGAGACTGTCCCCGCCGCACCTGCCACGCCCAGTCCCGTTTCAGCAGCCGTCCAACAACACACTGCTCCCGCACAGCCCACCCTGGCCCTCCCCGGCGACAGCCTTCTCTGGCCTTTCGAGGTGGGCGTGGGCGACCGCTATTTCCTTGTCCCCCGTCTTCATCCGCAAGGCGCCGCCACCCTCCGCGCCGAGCTCCTCGACAAGAACGGCAAGGTTCTCTGCGAAACCACCCACGAACTCACGGCTGAGGACGTCCCCGGACGGCTGCGCATCCGCACCTGCAGCAGCATCAATGCGGGCAGCTACCACGCCCGTTTCACCCTGCTCAAGGGTGCGCCCGTGGCCGTCGACTCACTTGCGATCGAGTGAGTCGGCACCGCCGGCCGGGGCCTCGGCACCCGTCACGCGCAGGGTCCAGCCCTTGCGATTGTCAAAGGGCTCCACGATCCCGCGCAAGGCCACCACGGGGTTGCGCGCGATCACCGCGCCCCAGCGCTCGTAGGCATCCGCAAACAGCTCGCACTCCAGCATGCCGCTGCGGTCCGCGATGAGCACGAATTTCATGAGGCGGTCGTCCGCCTGGTCGTGCAGGCGCTCGTTCACCACCAGCCCGCAGACCAGCACCTCCGCGCCGATGGAGTCGCCGAGCCCAGCCACGGGCCTGTAGCCGCTCCAGTCGATCCAGGGCCAGCGCTCCAGGGGGTGCTCCTCGACCGTGAAGCCGAGCAGCTCCCACTCGGCGTCGAGCCGCTCCGCACGCGGGGTGTCGGCCAGGCGTTCGGCGGGCGGCAGCGAGACCAGCTCGAAATCGAGGGTCTCGCCCATGCCCGCCTCCATCACGCGTGCGCTGGCCTGCCAGTACTGGGCGGCACGCTTGCGGCCGAAACCGTCGAAGCAGCCGGTGCGTATGAGCGACTGGATCTCCGCAAACTCCGCCGGCACGCGGCTGATGAAGTCGTCCAGCGAGGCGAAGGGGCGCCCCCTGCGCCAGGCCTCGAGGGTGCGCGACGAGAGCCCGCCGATCGCTGTAATGGGAACACGGATACACTCGCGCCCGTCCGGCTCCTCCACGTGGAAGCCCTCGTGGGTGTCGTTGATGTCGGGCCGCAGGAAGCCCACGCCCAGGCGGCGCGCCTCCAGCGTGTACACCAGCCTGCTGTAGAAGCCCTTCCCGTGCGTGAGCACGCCCGCCAGGAAATGCGCCGGGTGGCGGCTCTTGAACCAGGCCGCCTCGTAGGCCTCCAGCGCATACGCCGTGGAGTGCGCCCTGCAGAAGGCGTAGCCCTGGAAGCCCTCCACCAGCCCGCGCACCACGGTGATCTCGTCCTCGCTGCGCCCGCGCGCCCGCGCGCACACCTCGAACTCGGCCAGAATCTCGCGGATCACCGCCTTCTTCTCCTTCACCAGGGCCCGCCGCAGCACGTCGGCACGCCCCGCCGGCAGGCCCGCGAAGCTTTCGCAGATCTGCAGGATGTGCTCCTCGTAGGCCACGACGCCGTAGGTCGAACGCAGCACGCCCTCCAGGCTGGGATGCGCGTACTCGATCGGCTCCAGCCCCTGGCAACGCCGCGCGAAGGTCTGCTTCTTGAGGTTGTTGGCCGCGCCCGGCCGGATCACCGAGACGATGGCGACCAGCTGGTCGATGCTGTTCACGCAGCACATGCGCGAGAGCGAGATCATCGCCGGCGACTCGATGTGGTGCACGCCGCGCGCATTGCCCGAGGCGATCAGCTCCCAGATGCGCGCATCATCCCAGGGCTCGCCCGGAGGACGGGCAGCGGTGACCTGAAACACCTGCGGACCATTCGCTGGGACACAGGCCCCTTGCACATCGCCTGCCGACTCACAGGCGACCCCGGTCCGTTCGGCATTCCACGGCCCCAGCAAGCATCCTCCCTCGTTTTCCGCCACACACGCGACGTTCCCGACACCCGTCACCCAGGGCAGCCTCTCCCCCAGCCCCGCCTTCACGTCGCGCAGCACCGCCAGCCCGCCCTGCGCCAGGATGTCCATCTTCACCAGGCCCGCCGCCTCGCAGGCATCCATGTCAAAATGCGTCGTCGGGTAGCCCTTGTCGGACACGAAGGTGGGCGTGACCGCATGGATCGGTATCCGGGAAATCACTACACCGCAGGGGTGCATCTTGGCGTGCCGCGGAAAGCCGTCGAGGAAGGCCGCCAGCCGCAGCGCACTCGCATAGGGCTCCTCCTCAATGGGGAGGTCGCCGCACTCGCGGCACTCGCGCAGCAGCTCGGGCAGGTCGCCCGTGCGCCCCCAGGGGAAACGCTCCGTGAAGCGCCGCACCTGAAATTCCGCCACGCCCAGCACCTTCAGGATCTCCGCCACCGCGCTGCGCGCCTTGAAGGTGTTGAAGCCGCCCACCACCGCCGCGTGCCTGTGCCCGAAACGCCCGAAGATCAGGTCCACCACGTCGTCCTTCCGGTCGTGGGGGAAGTCGAGGTCGATGTCGGGCAGCTTGTTGAGCGCCATGCGCTCGCGGTTGAGGAAACGCCTGAAGTAGAGCTCGAAGCGCACCGGGCAGAAGTCCGAGATTTCCAGGCAGCGGCACACCAGCGAATCCCCCGCCGAGCCGCGCGTGATCCACGGGATACCGCGCTCGCGGCAGGCCTGCAGCAGGTCCCACACCGTCAGGAAATACTCCTCGTAGCCCACCTCCGCAATGATGCCCAGCTCCTCCTCGAGCTGCGCGGCCACCTCCGTGCGCCCCGCCCCGTAATGGCGCCGGAAGCCCTCCATCACCAGGCGTCTCAGCATGCCGTGCGCGTCCTCGCCCGCGGGCGTGGCATAGGCGGGAAAGAACAGTTTCCCCAGCTGCGGCCCGCCCGCGCAACGCTCCGCCACCTCGCGCGTGCGCCGCACCGCCACCGGGTCCAGGTCCGCGATCCACTCGCGCACCGGCCAATGGAAACTCCCCGGCACCTTGGCCGGGTGCGCCTCGTTCAGGCGCGTGAGCGTGCGCACCGAACGCAGGATCGCGTGCCGCACCTTGTCCCCAGGTTCCGGATACCGGATTTCCGGCAGGGCCTCGCCCGGCTCGAGAACCGAGAGTCCGCCCCGGAGCTCCTCGAAGAGCGGCCGCCCCACGCGCTTCTCCGACAGCAGCCGGCACAGGTTCGCGTACCCCGCCGCGTCCTCGGCGTAGCACAGCAGGCGACGCCCGCCCACCTCCAGCTCCGCCCCCGTCACGGGACGCAGCCCCGCCTGCCCGCAGGCCTGGATGAACTCCACCGCGCCGTGCAGGTTGGGGTCGCACAAGGCCGCCGCCCCGAAGCCCCGCCGCGCCGCCTGCGCCGCCGCCTCGGCCGGCGTGAGCAGCGAATCCATGAAGGAGTAACTGCTGCGCACATTGAGCGGCACAAAATCCGCCACGCAGGCCTTGCCCCGCCGCGCCGTGATCGCCGCCGGCGCGCGCGCCGCCTCGCCGTTCTCCCGGCGCGCATTGCCCTCCGCCCGCGCCAGGTCCCCGCGCGGGGCCCCCTCCACGGCGCGCAGCCACAGGTCGTGCCCGCGCATCAGCGGCGTGCCCTTCGCCCGCAGCTCGTCCACCACCGTGGCCGCCTTCGAGCGCGCCTCGCGCTTCGCCGCACGCTCGTCCAGCGCCAGCTCCAGCGGCATGCCATCGTAAATATTGGAGAGCCGCAGCGACACCCCGCGCAGGCTCACGCGCCGCGTCCAGCAGGCCTTCAGCAGGCGCGCGACCACCGGGTAGGCGTCCGTCTCCAGCTCGGTCGGCTCCGCCAGGCTCTCGCTGCGCAGCGTCTCCTGCATGTCGTTGTAGCGAATTTTCAACGACAGGGTGCGCACCGCCTTGCCCTCGCCCCTCACGCGCCCGAAGAGCCCGTCAGCCATCACGCGCAGCGTCGCCCCCGTGTACGCCTCGTCCGTCACGTCCTCCACGAAGGTCACCTGCTTGGAGTAGGACTTGGCCTCGGCGCGCTCCGTCACGACAGGCCGCTCGTCCTCGCCCAGCGCGAAGCGGCGCAGCTGGGGCGCCTGCTCCCCGGCGAAGAGCATCAGCTGCTCCGCCGGCAGGGCCGCGATCTGCCCGATCTCGCGCAGGCCCGCCGCGTCGAGCGAGGCGCTCAGCTTCGGCCCCACGCCCGGCAGCCAGCGGTTTGGCAGCGGCGCCAAAAAGGCGCGCTCGCCGCCCAGCGGCACCTGCACCAGCGCGTCCGGTTTGCGCAGCTTCGAGGCCACCTGCGCCACCAGCTTGTTGGCCCCCACGCCCTCCGACACGCCCACCTTCAGGCTCTGCCGCACCGCGCGCCGGATCGTCTCCGCCACGCCGTGCGGATCCTTGTCGCGGTTCGGCCCGAGGTCGAAGTAGCCCTCGTCGATCGAGGTCTGCTCCACGAGCGGCGTGAAATCGTGCGCGTAGGCGAAGATCAGCCGCGAGAAAAGCTCGTACTTCTCAAAGTCCCCCGGGACCACGATCAGCTGCGGGCAGAGCTTGCGCGCCCGCGCCGTGGGCATGGCCGCGCCGATCCCCCATTGCCGCGCCTCGTAGGAGGCCGAGGCGATCACGCCGCGCCGCTCGCCGCCCACCGCGATGGGCCGCCCGCGCAGCCTCCGGTCCGCGGCCTGTTCAACCGAGGCGAAGAAGGCGTCCGCATCCAGGTGGACGATCATCCCTCCTCATCCGGCGACGCGGATGAGCCCCTTCATGACGCCCTGGATCACCAGCTCCTCGGCCGGGATCAGGTTCGGGTACTTGGGGTTCTCGGCGCGCAGGTAGGGACGCTGCCGCTCGATCAGGAAGGTCTTCAGGGTGCATTGCCCGTCGATCAGGGCCGCCACCACGTCGCCCGGGCGCGGCTCGCGCTGCTCGCAGATGATGGTGTCGCCGTCCAGGATGCCGGCGCCGAGCATGGAGTCGCCGCGCGCCACCACGCGGAAGGTCCGCTGCGTCCTGCGAATGCCGAAGGACTCCAGGTCGATGAGCGCATCGCCCCCGAACTCCTCCTCGCGCGACACCGGCATGCCCGCCGGGATCGTGCCCAGCAGGGGCACCGCGGAGAACTTGCCGTAGGCGGCCTCGTAGAGCTCGCCCTTGCGCTCGAGCATGCCCTTTTTCACGAGGGCCTGCACGTGCTTGACCGCCCCCGACACGCTCTTGAGGGAGAAGCGGTGCTGGATCTCGCGGAAGGACGGCGCGCGCCCCTGCTCCCGCTGCCAGTCCAGGATGAAGGAGCGCACCTCGATCTGCCGCTCCGTCGGGGGAATGTCCTCTGTCTTCATGCGTTCACCTATTAGGTGTACAGCCCCGTCCTGTCAAGGCCCGCGCTCACCACACCCAGCCCGCCACCTCATGCTCAAGGTGTTGCCGCCGGTCGGCCTCCGGAATCGGCGCGATGCGCCAGGTCCAGCGCGCCGCGGGCTCCCCCGGGCCGGCCGCCCAGGCCAGCTCCTCGCGCGAGGCGAGGCTGCCGTCGCGCGCCACGCGGCGCCGCGCCACCTCTGTCACCAAAACATGGATACCGCTGCGCGCGCCCAGCCACGCCAGGTGCCTGCGCGCCGCCGCCGCCGTGAGCCGCGCGCCCAGGTCCTCCCCGCGCTCGCGCTCCCGCTCCAGCCACTCGGCCGGCAGCAGCATGAGCTGCGAGGCCAGGTTGGCCGAGACCACCAGGTCGGGCTCGCCCTCCGTCTCCGCCGGCAGGCCCGCGTCCGCCCCCGCCACGAGCCGCTCCAGGGCCGCGTCATCAAGGCCGTCCCCGCGCCCCACCAGCTCATTGAGCGCGCCGCTCGCGTCGAACTCGGCGCACAGCGCCCCCGCGGCGCGCGCACGCCGCCGCGGCCCCGGCCGGTGTATCAGGTCCGCCAATACAACGCGCCCGAACATGCCGCACAGCTCGCGCACCGGCAGGTCGTGCTGCAGCCCCGCGCCCAGCAGCAGCGCGCAGCGCCTCCGGGTGCAGCGCCCCGCCGCCTCCAGGATCAGGCGGCGCGAGGCTTCCAGATGAGGCTCCCAGGCCGCCCGGTTGCGCGCCAGACGCGCATCAATTGCAATCTGCTCGCGCAGGTAGCCCAGGCGCCGCCAGCGCGGCGGGCAGGGCGTGAGCCAGTGTTCGAGCATCTCCCTGATCATGCACCCATTTGCGCAACGCCTTGCGCAGCTGTCCACGCCTAAAAGCCCCCCGCCGGCGTGTTCGCACGCCGCCCCGCCACGCACACCCGCGCCGCCTGCCGGACGCCCCCGGCCCACGCCACCGCCACTATTTTGCGCAAAAGTCCCGCAAATTGGTGGCGTTGGCCGCCAAAATCAGGCAAAGCCTCCCCCTTTCCCGTCACAGAGTGCCCCCCCTTCCCCTGATGCCCGACCGGGTGACACGCCCCCGCGTGAGCCCCCTGCTTGCCTGCAGCCTGCTGCTGGCCGCGGCCCTGCCCCCGCTCACCGGCACCACCGCCCCCTCCCCCGGCGCCCCGCAGCCCCCGGCCGCCGCGCCCACTCCCGCCCGCGCCGCGGAGGCCCCCGCCTGGCTGCCGCCCACACCCCTTTCCCCCGCCACCGACCGCGCCTGGCAGCTCCAGTCCTTCGCCGACTCCGCCGGCCTCTCCGCGCTGCGCATCTTCGACCTCTGCTTCACCCCCGGGGGCGACGTCTGGCTGGCCACCACGGGAGGCTTGTATCATTACGACGGATACACCTGGCGCTCGTACGGCGCCGCCGACGGGCTGCCCTCCTCCTTCATCCGCTGCGTGCTGCTCGCCAAAAACGGGGAGACCGGGGCCTCCGAGCTCTGGGTCGGCACCGACAAGGGCGCCGGAATCTTCGACCCCGCGCGCGGCAGCTACCAGGTGCGTGGGGAGCTCGTCGACCTGCACAAGCGCTCGGTCCGCCGCATCGACCAGGACGCCAAGGGCCACCTCTGGTTCTCCTGCGACCGCTGGCCCGACACCTCCGTCACGCCCGGCGCCCTCCTGCGCCTCAAGAAGGGCGAATGGACCCTCTTCAACAGCGCCAGCGGCCTGCCGATGGACTACGTCATCGGCCACCACCAGGACTCCCAGGGCAAGCACCGCGCCTTCACCACCGAGGGCTGGGCACAGCTCGACAACCTCGGCTGGGCCCCTCCCCGCGAGGAGGGCCTCGAGCTGGAAAGCCGCGTGCTCCACATGCAGGAGGACGCCCATGGCAACCTCTTCGCACAGGGCGAGGGCGGCCCCCTGCGCCGCGTCGGCAACACCTGGGAGCGCCTCCCCTCCCACACCCTCGCACTCCATCGCAACGCCGCCGGCGAACTGCTGGCCGTGGAACGCGACTCCACGCGCTCCTGCTTCTGGTTCTCCCGCTGGGACGGCAGCGGCTTCAGGCGCCTGTCCGCCTCGTTGCCCATGCCCCCCAACGCCCTCATCTACACCCTGCGCGAGGCCCCCGACGGCGCAGTCTGGTGCGTGGGCTCGGGCATCGTCCTGCGCTGGGCACGCGCCACCGGCCCCTGGCTCGCCTACCCGGACCTCCCCCCGCCGCTGCGGCGCGACGCCGCCGGGCGCGTCTGGTTCCACGGCGGCGCGGAACTGTCCTGCCTCGACAGGGGCCTGCTCCACCGCAGCGCCGTATCCTATTCCCGGATACTCGGCTTCGACGCCGACGGCTGCGTGCTCGCCCTCCCCGAGGGCCGCGGCCGACCGCCCGTGGTCCTCGCCCCGCCCGCCCCCGGCAGCCCCGCCGCGACCGACACCGCCCCCTGCCCCCTGGCCTCGGTCAGCCACTCCTCCAACGACGCGCTCGGCCGCCTCTGGCTGCTCGGTCCCCTGCCCGCTGACAGGCCCGCCGCCCCCGCCCAGGGCCCCCGGCTCGCCCTCTGCCATCGGCAGGCAGGGTCCTGGGTCGTGCAGCCCCTCCCCCAGTCGCAGCCGGGCACCGTGATGAGCCTGCGTCCCGACGGGGCCGACGGCGTCGCACTCACCTACGTCTACAGGAATTTCACCGACTACGAGGTGCTGCGCGCCGACGACAGGGGCGTCTCGCGCCCCGCCCTTCCCACCCCGATGCCCACGGTCCCCTACCCCGCCTTCCTCCGGGCTGCGGGCTACTCCTGGGTCCAGGGCTACGCCGGCCTCTTCCAGGCCAGGGAGGGCGACGAGGGGGGCTGGACACGCGCAAAGGACACCCCGGCCCAGGGCTTCAACGGTCTCATCGGCAACGATCGCGAGGTGGTCAGCATCCTCAACGGCCCTCCCGGCGTGAAGAGCGGCGCCCTCTCCTTCGACGGCCGCGCCTGGCGCCGCTACCCGGGCGAGTTCAGCGGCGCCTGGTTCGGCGAGGACAGCGGGCGCCTCTTCCTGCGCGCCCGCAACGGTATCCACGTTCGCACTACCTTCCAGTCCTCCAGCCTGGAGTACATCCCCCTGCCCGCGGCCACCCCGCCCCACTCGCTCGTCGAGGACGCCGAGTCGGC
>JAHFTI010000629.1 GCA_023265535.1 Opitutaceae bacterium | reverse complement strand
ATCATCGCCATCGCCGCGGCCGAGGTCGCCGTGGGCCTCGCCATCCTGGTCGCCCTCTTCCGCAAGCGCCGGACCGTCAGCCTCGACGAGCTGAACGAGCTGAAAAACTAATCCGCCCCCCTTCCACTTCCCATGTCTCCCGTCCTTCTCGCCACCCTCGTCCTGCTCGTGCCGCTCGCCTCGGCGACGGTCATCGCGCTGTTCCTGCGCCGGCAGGGTGCCCTCGCCTCGACCGTGTCGGTCGTCGCCGCCGCGCTCATCGCGACGATCTCGGGCTACCTCATCTTCGGCGGCCACCGTTTCACGGGCTCCATGGAGTGGCTGACTCTCGGCACCTTCTCGCTGCGCCTCGGCATCAAGTTCGACGACCTCGCCGCGCTCATGCTCTTCGTGGTGAGCTTCGTGGGCTTCTTCATCCATGTCTTCTCGCTGGGCTACATGCATGACGACAAGGCCCGCGCCCGCTTCTTCGGCGGCCTCTCGGTCTTCATGTTCTCGATGCTCGGCATCGTGCTCGCCGACAACCTGTTCATGATTTTCATCTTCTGGGAGCTCGTCGGCTTCAGTTCCTACCTGCTGATCAATCACTACCACGAGCGCCAGAGCGCCGCCGACGCCTCGAAGAAGGCCTTCATCGTCAACCGCGTCGGCGACTTTGGTTTCCTCATCGGCATCGTCTGGTGTTACTGGGCCAATGGCACGGTCGACCTGAGCGTGCTCGCCGAGAAGTCCACGGTCGGCGCCCTTGTCTTCAGCACCGGCATCCCGCTCGCCCTCTTCTGCGGCGCGCTCGGCAAGTCCGCCCAGATGCCCCTGCACGTGTGGCTGCCTGACGCGATGGAAGGCCCGACGCCCGTCTCCGCGCTCATCCACGCCGCCACGATGGTCGCCGCCGGTATCTACATGCTGTGCCGCATCCAGGTGCTCATGGTTCCCGATGCCCTCACCGTCATCATGTGGACCGGCACCGTGACGGCTCTCTACGCCGCCCTCTGCGCCATCACGCAACGCGACATCAAGAAGGTCCTGGCCTATTCCACGCTCTCCCAGCTCGGCTACATGGTGGCCGCCTTCGGCCTGGGTGCGCTCTCCGTCGGCCACGCCACCCACAAGGGCGTGATCGCAGGCGCCCTCACCGCCGGCGCCGCCGCCGCGATGTTCCACCTCGCCACGCACGCCTTCTTCAAGGCCCTGCTCTTCCTGGGCTCCGGCTCCGTGATCCATGGCTGCCACCATGAGCAGGACATCTTCAAAATGGGTGGCCTGAAGGGCCGCATGCCCCTCACCTTCGCCACCTTCACCATCGGTGTGCTGGCCATCATCGGCATGCCGTACCTGGCGGGCTTATTCTCCAAGGACGCGATCCTCTACCTCGCCTACAACAACAACAGCGCCGTCTTCGCCATCCTCGCCACGACCGCGGTCCTCACCTCCTTCTACATGGTGCGCATGTGGAAGATCACCTTCCTGGGTGAGGCCCGCAGCCACGAGTCCGAGCATGCCCACGAGAGCGGCATCAGCATGACCCTTCCCCTGGTCGTTCTCGCCGTCCTTTCGATTGTCGGCGGCTACGGCCTGGTCTTCCGCCATCTTGGCGGTTCCCTCACCGATGCCATCCCCGTGGCCCATGGCAGCGACCACACGGTCATCTTCGCCGTCTCGCTCGCCGTCATGCTGGTCGGCGCAGGCTCCGCCTGGTTCTTCTACAAGCCCAGCGCCGATGATCGCCTCGAGAAGGGCGCCCCCGGCCTCTTCACCCTGCTCGCCTCCAAGCTCTGGATCGACGAGGCCTACCTCTGGTACGTCGCCAAGGTTCAGCAGCGTTTCGCGCTCGTGATGAACTTCCTCGAGCAGATCTTCATCGCCGGCCTCATCGTCCGCGGCGCCGCCGGCCTGGTGGGCCTGGTCGGCATCGGTGCCCGCGCCCTGCACACCGGCCGCGCGCCCGCCTACGCCTACTGGTTCCTCATCGGCCTGGTCGTCCTCGGCGCCTACGCCCTGAAGGTCTTCTGAGCGCCCCACCAGCCCGCCTCCCACCACTCACCCACACAGCCTTCCGCGAGCGACTCCTTCCCTCCTGGATTCCAGCTCCCAGCTCCCAACTTCCAGCCCCTCCGTTTTCCACATGAACCCTTTGCTCGATCCCTTGCTCCTGGCAATCGTGGTGCCGCTCCTCACGGCGCTTGCCCTCGCCCTCGGCGCCGGCAAACGCGTGGCCTACGTCGGCTTCGGCGTGCCCGCAGTCATCTCGCTCTGGGCCTGGGCCGTGTACGGCCATGCCGAGCAGGTGCAGGGCTTCGCCCTCCGCTCGGTCTATGACACCGGCCTCTCGGACATCGGCATCCGCCTTCACCTCGGCCTCAACGGCATCTCGCTCCCGCTCTACGTCATGGCGGGCCTCGTCGGCCTGGCCGCAGGCCTCTACGCCCTCCAGTCCGCCGCCGAACGCCTCAACACCTACCTCGCCCTGCTGCTCGTCATGCTCTCCGGCCTGATGGGTGTCTTCTCGAGCATCGACATCTTCTTCTTCTATTTCTTCCACGAACTCGCCCTCATCCCGACCTTCATCATGGTGGGC
>JAHFTI010000628.1 GCA_023265535.1 Opitutaceae bacterium | reverse complement strand
CTCACGCACCGCCCGCGCACTCGTCTCCCCGTAGCAGACCTGCTCGATCAGCGTGGCCCGGTCGGCCTCGGTCAGCACGTTCACCTCGAGCTCGGGAAACCACTTTGCAAGGCAGTTCACACGCACGATCCACTGCTCGACGTTGTCGTCCCAGGCCTCGATCTTGAGCCTGCCTGACAACACCTCCTGGGTGAGCAGGGCCGCCGCCTCGGTGAGGGGAACATCCTCGCTGTTGCCCTTCGCCTCCAGGACGAGGTCGCGGAAGCGGCGCTCCTTGCGGCAGAGAACCCGCTTTGCCTCGGGATCATAGAGCACCCCGCGCGTGGACCGAAAATCCCCGGGGAAAAGTTCCTTGAGCCAGGCCTCCTCGATCGCGGTTCCCAGGCTCAGCAGCACGTTGACCTCGCCACCGCGCCCCTCGATCTCGCTCACCTCGGCGGCGACAAACAGGGGGGCGCCATGGATGCTGCTCTCGCGCGCCAGCACGCCGCGCCTGCCATGCACCATCTCGCAGCGAAGGGTTCCCTCGTCGAGCCGCTTGCAGAGGTGGTCGGAAAAGCCCGCCAGCACGCACTTGCGCACCGCCGCACTGTCCACGCGGGACTCCTCGATGCGCAGCCCCTCCTTCTCCGCTATCTCAAGGAACTGCTCGAAGAGCGGGCCCACCTGGCGTGCGGCTTGCGCATGGATGCCCAGGCGCCTGCAGGCGTCCATGCCGTAGCTGTTCTTTTCTGCGTAGGTGAAGGCCCGCATGAGCAGGAAGAAGTCGCTTTCGTGCTCCTCGCCGAGGAGATCTTCCCTGGCGCGGTCGACCTCCTTGGGCTGGCCGCGCAGCAGGAAGTTGCGCCCCTGGGTGAGGGCTGCCATGAGCGCGATCGTGCGCACACAGCCGCGCGCGTCCGCCTCCAGGAACATGCGCGCATAGCGCGGATGCACCGGAAAACGCAGCATGCGGCGGCCAGTGTCGGTGATCCGCGAGAAGGCGCCCCTTTCCTCGACAGGGCTCAGGGCTCCCAGGTCGACCAGGAGCATCTCCGCGCGCTCCAAGGCCTTGGGGTCGGGCCTTTCAATCCAGGGGAAGCCAGCGACATCCTCGATGCCGCTGGCCTTGAGGGTGAGCACGACCTCGGAGAGGTCGAGCCTGCGCACCTCGGGCAGCTCCTGCAGGGACCGCAATCCTTGCTCCCGCTCGGTCCACAGGCGCACGCAGCGCCCGGGTGCCGTGCGTCCCGCACGACCGGCGCGCTGGTCGGCACTCGCCGCCGAGATCCTTTCCACCAGCAGGGTGTTGATTCCCCTGTTGGCATCGTAGCGTGCCACGCGCGCGAAGCCTCCGTCCACGACCACGGTCACGCCCTCGATGGTCAGCGAGGTTTCCGCCACGTTTGTGGAGACGATGATCTTCCGTGAGTCGCAGCGTCCCACCGCCCTGTCCTGGGCATCCGGAGGCAATTCGCCATGCAGGGGGAAAACGACGAAACCGCGCAGGCCACGGCTGCCTTGCAGGGCCTGCAGTGTGCGGTTGATCTCATAGGCGCCCGGCATGAAGACCAGCATGTCGCCATCCGTCTCGGCGGCCACGCGCGCACATTCGCGCGCCGCGACATCCCAAACGGGTTCAACATCGAAGTTGGGCGCCTTTTGTAGGTACTCGATGGATACGGGAAAACTCCGGCCCTGCGAGGTCAGGATCTCGCAGGGAGCGAGGTAGGCTCGAAGGATCTCGGCATCGAGGGTGGCGGACATGACCACGATCCTGAGGTCCGGTCGCGTGCTGCGCTGGATCTGCAGGGCCCGGGCCAGGGAGATGTCGCCATAGAGATGACGCTCATGGAATTCGTCGAACACCAGCACGCTGACGCCGCGCAGCTGCGCATCGAAGGACATCTGCCGTAGCAGGATTCCCTCGGTCACGAAGCGAATCAGCGTCGCCTCGCTCGTGCGCGATTCGAGGCGGATCTGGTAGCCCACGAGGTCGCCGAGCTTGCAGTTCTGCTCCTCCGCCACCCGCTTCGCGAGCATGCGCGTGGCGAGGCGGCGCGGCTGCAGCACCACCACCTGCCCCTGCTCCAGGAAACTGTTGCGCAGCAGCATCTGGGGGATCTGCGTCGATTTGCCCGAGCCCGTGGGCGCCTGCACCACGACACGCCCCTGCCGGCGCAGCGCGTCGATCAGCGCAGGCTCCAGTTCATAGATGGGCAGGTCTCTTGGCGAAGGCATGGGCTGGGAGCTAGCCAGATCCCCCCTGCCGTCTGCAAGCCTGCGCAGTTGTCCTTCCGCCTACTCCCGCCCCTGTCTGCCCAGGCATCCCCTCCCCCCATTACGTCGCCCGGCACTCTCCCTGCTCGCCAAGACGCCTGGTCCACGCATGCTTCTGCACAGAGTGTCCCCAACAGCAGCGTCTCCCGAATTCATCTCCCAGCAGGTACGCAAGGCTCGGCTCTTTTTCCTGAACCTGCAGCCGCGCCCCGAGGCCGACTGCACGGTCGTCTGCGGTGGGTTCGAGGCTGCGAATGCCGAGTATGAGATCCGCCGCGAGGATTTTCCGTGGCTCTCCCTGGAGTTTGTCCTCGCGGGTCAGGGGGAA
>JAHFTI010000627.1 GCA_023265535.1 Opitutaceae bacterium | reverse complement strand
GCGAAGCGAGAAGGGGCGCGCAGCGATCCCGCGAAGCGGGACGAGGGCCCGAGGGGCCCGAAGCCAATCCCTCCCTCTCCGCCATCCTACGCTCCGGGAGGAGCTACGGATGGCACGCCGCAGGGGGCATCGATGAGTCTCCCTCCCTCCTACGCTGCGTTCGCAGCTTCGGAGGGCAGGCCCGGTCTGATGCAGCGCCCTGCGATCCCCCATAGCGGCACGAGGGGCGAAGAACCTAGAATGATAGGACTTTTTCGACGTCCGGTCACTTAGCCCTCGATTTGCCCGGGTGAGATGGGCTTGGTTCAGGGGGTCAGGTCGGGGCGCGGCCCCTCTGCTTTCCCACCCCGGCCAGGCACGCGTTTCCCCACATTTTCGCGGCCTTCACGCCGTTCCATCCCAGTTCCCTTCCGCTACCCATCCCCCGCGCTCCGGCCCCACCTTCCAGGTTCGCCGAGCCGCGCGGGTCTTTCCGAGGTTCCCATCATGCTCAGTCTTCAAGCCCGACTCTCCAAGTCCTTCTACGCGCTCCTCAGCCTGCCCTCCACGGCAATGGGCTTTGCCCTCTCCATCCAGATCTCCGCGTTGAGCTGGATCCTCACCACGCGCTACAAGCTCGACATCCATGAGGTCGGCCTGGTCTGGGCCGCGGGTCCCCTGGCGGGCATCTTCGGCCAGGTCATCATCGGCCTCATCAGCGACAAGGTCTGGGTTTGGGGCGGCCGCCGCAGGCCCTTCATCGTGGTCGGTGGCATCCTCGCCTCCCTGATGCTGCTTGCCCTGCCCAACATCGACAAGGTCGCCGGCTTCCTCGGCGTCGGCAACCTGCTCATCGTCGCCACGATCGTGGCACTCTCGCTCGATCTCGCCATCAACATCAGTTTCAACCCGACCCGCTCCATCATCGCCGACGTCACCCCCGAGGGAATCGAGCGCACCAAGGGCTACACCTGGATGCAGACGATCTCGGGCTTTTTCGGCGTGCTGGCCTATGTGGTCGGCGCCACCCTGGGCAACTACGTGCTCATCTACGCGGGTGCCGTGATCGTGCTGCTCTTCTCGGTCCTTCCCCCCTTCCTCATCACCGAGCCGCGCGCCCTCGCCAACGAGGCCAAACCCAGCGCCGAGCCTTCCGCCGCCCCCGTCGCAGAGGTCCGCAGCACGGACTGGAGCCAGCTCATCCGCGTGTACCTGGCCCACGGCTTTTCCTGGATCGGCGTGCAGACCATGTTCGTGTTCATCATCGCCTTCATCCAGCAGAAGCTCTTCGCCGCCGGCACCGCCACCGAGCTCGTGGACAAGGAGTCCGGCCCGATCATTGCCATCGCCTTCGCCGTGCTGAACACGGTCGGCTTCATCCTTCCCGCCTTCGTGCTCGAGCCCCTCTCCGAGAAGATCGGCCGCGTCCGCACGCACGCCCTGGCCTGCGCACTCATGGCCCTCGCCTATGCCCTGGTCGCCTTCCAGGCGCGCTCGCCCATGGCCCTCTACGTGTGCATGGCCGTGGCCGGCATCGGCTGGGCCTCCATCGTGAGCATTCCCTTCGCCATCATGAGCGAGCTCGTCGACCAGCGTCGCATGGGCTTCTTCATGGGCATCTTCAACCTCTCCGTGGTGATACCGCAGCTCCTGGTCAGCCTCTTCGTGGGCAAGATCATCCAGGGCGCCGCCGACAAGAACGTGATCTTCCTCGTGAGCGCCGGCTCCCTGGCCCTCTCCGCCGCCCTCTGGTTCGTGGTGCGCGACAGGCGCAGCACCGCACCCAAGTCCGCTTCCCTTCCCAGCGCCGGCCACTGAGTTCGCCGGGCTGATCCCTCAACCCGCCTGCCTCCAGGTCCTCAGGTGAAGGCAGGCGCACTCCTGCCTCCCATGACCCTACGCCCCCTCTTCCTCGCAGCCGCACTCTGTGCCCCCGCTCTCGCGCATGCCGCCGCCCCCGGGCAGGTCCCCCAGGCCGCCCAGGCCGAGGCCTTCGCCGACCTGCTCCACGCCGCGCACGCTGACGCCCCGTCCGATGCCCGTGCAATCTGGCTGAATGCTCGCCACCTGCGCTGGATGGTCCCGCCTGCGACGACACGCGTGAGGCTGCTCTGCTCCGACAGGGCGGGCATCCAGGCAGCCCCGGGCAAGGTGGCCTCGGGTTTCTCGCAGGCCCTGGTGCTCGAGGTCTCCCCGCTCCCGTCCCTTCCGGAGCCGGCGCGCTTCTCCCATGTCACCGGAAACGCCTGGCGTATCAGCGCCGCGGATACACTCGCGCTGCCCTCCCTCTGGCGTGGCCAGCTCGTCCTGGTCGCCGAGGACTCAGGCGGCAAGGTGCTCACCGCCACGGGCACCCAGCTCGCCGGCGCTCTCGATGCCCAGTATGGCACCGGCGCCTCCGCCCTGGACTACGGCGCGATCCCCAACGCCTCGGGCACCCTCTTCCGCCTCTGGGCCCCCACCGCACGCGCCGTGAGCGTGTGCCTCTACGACAGCTCCTCGGGCCCCTGCTTCGAGCAGCTCCCCCTGCAATGGGATGCCGCCACCGGCTCCTGGAGCCTGGCCGTCCGTTAGAACCTGCGCGGGAAGTTTTACAGGTTCCTGGTCGA
>JAHFTI010000626.1 GCA_023265535.1 Opitutaceae bacterium | reverse complement strand
CCCGGGAGGTCACCTTCACAACCAGCCCATCATCATCAACCAGAATGACAGTGAGACGGGCCTTAACAATGGTTCCGTGGGCATCGTCTGCCATGATCCCGTACAAGGACGCCTCGCCTGGTTTCCCAGCCCGGAACGCGGAAGCCCGCCGCGCAGCTTCCCGCTGGGCAAATTGCCCGACCACAGTCCCGCCTGGGCCCTCACCATCCACCGCTCGCAGGGCAGTGAATACGACCACGTCTATGTGCTCCTTCCGCGAAGCGACAGCCCGTTGGCGACCCGTGAATTGATTTACACGGCAATCACCCGCGCCCGTCAGAATGTGTACCTTGCCGGATCCCTGGAAACGATCCGCCAGGCGGTGGCCTCGGAGCAACTCCGGACCACCTGCCTCAGGCGTCTTCTTTCGGACTGAGCTCGCTCAGTGACGAGGGCGACCGTCCAGCCGCTTGTGGCGCACGTGGATAGTCAGGCCGATCGCCTCCGAATAGCCGTCGTTGCCGCGGATCTCGGGCGGGCGATATTCCTCGCCCCGGTGCCATTCGCGATTGACGAGCACGTAGCGACGGCGGGAGGGATAATCGAAGTAGAAGGTATTGCCATCCTCGCTGAGCGCCACCTCGACCTGGGTGGTGTCGCCGCGCCCCCGGCGCCTGAACTCGATCAGGCGGCGTTCGCCGCGGACCAGGTCGAAGCTGAGGGGCTCGTAATCGTGGCGTTTGCCATAGAAGGCCACCTGGCCGCCCTCAATGGTGACGGTCACCACATCCCCCTGGCGGGCGTGGCGATAGAGTTGGGCGATGCGGTACCGTTCACGCTCCTCGCGCTCGCGCTGTTCGCGTTCCTCGATGGCACGACGGACCTCGTCCTGGCGGCGGTTTTCCTGGTCGATCTCGTATTGGCGGGCCCGATACTCGGCCTGCTGGTCAGGGGTGAGGGCCTGCCACTGTTGTTCGTTCAGGCCCATCGGGTAAGTTTCGCAGCCTGTTACGAAGAGCAGGGTCAGCAGGGCGGTGAAGAGGAGCAGAAGGTATTTCATGGGGTATGAGGGCTTCGCTGAGCTGCGCGGCCCGCAACAGGGGCACGCCTGGAGGAGAGGCACTGACTGGATGAGGATGAATCACGCAATCAGCTATTTTTCAATCCAATGGAGAAGCCGCCCCCCCGTTGCAGGAGGCTATTAAGCAGGCGAATGATGGACAAGGAACGCCTGCCCACCGCCCTCCCGACCGAGGAGAACCAAGAATTTGCGGCCCCTTGAATTTTTTGTTGGAAATTCTCCGTGGAACCGCCAAGTTCCCCAGCCCTGACCATGCCAGAGTAGCTCAGTGGTAGAGCAGAGGACTCATAAGCCTTTGGTCGCCGGTTCAATCCCGGCCTCTGGCACCACCTTTCGAAAAACCGGCCATCGCCCCGTGCGAGCCGGTTTTTTCATGCACTCCTCCCAGCAGCACGACTAGCCTCCATAACCTGTTTCTCTAGGACGGTCCTTTTCCCTGAGCGGGTTCGGTTTGTCCCCGCCTCGTGGGCGTGGCCTTGTCATTGGCGTCATGTTCCCCCGCCTCCCCTGCCCCTCGGGAGCCTGCATTGCCCTGCTCCTGGCCGTTCTCCTGCCTGTCCTTTCAGCCCTCCGCGCCGCAACGGGTGTTTACCAAGCCCTGCCCCTTGCCGGCTCCGGCAGCCTGGCCGATGGCATCGCCGTATTTTACCCCCAGGGCGTGGATCCGGCAGCACCCCCACCCTCCCTGGCCCTGCTGCAAAGCCCCGTGGCGACCAAAAGCCTTCCGCCCGGATGGTCGCTCATTCCCCTCTTCTCCTCTGACGGCAGTTCCGTGCGCGCCCATGTCCCCCTGCCCTCCTCCATCGATCTTTATGGAGGAGGCGAAGTCACGGGCCCGCTCCGCCGCAATGGCACCTCGATCACGCTCTGGAACACGGACAACTACATGTATGGCAGGGACGGCGGCAAACGCCTCTATCAGTCCCACCCGTGGATACTAGGGCTGCGCTCCGATGGCAGCGCCTTCGGCCTGCTCTTCGATTCCACGTGGAAGGCGACCCTCGATTGTACCAACGGCGTGACCTTCACCAGTCAAGGCCCCGCCTTCCCGGTGATCGTCATCGACAAGACCACCCCGCAGGCAGTGCTCAGCGCACTCGCCGACCTGACCGGGCACATGCCGCTGCCACCACGCTGGGCGCTGGGCTATCACCAGTGCCGCTACTCCTACTATCCGGAGTCACGTGTGCGACAGATCGCCGACACCTTCCGTCAACGCCAGATCCCCTGCGATGTCATCTGGCTGGACATCGATTACATGGACGGCTTCCGGATTTTCACCTTCGACAAGACCCTGTTTCCCGATCCCAAGGGACTGAACGACTCGCTTCATGCCTCCGGCTTCAAGTCCATCTGGATGATCGACCCGGGCGTGAAGTTTGATCCCAGCTACAGCATCTACACTTCGGGCACTGCAGCGGACGTATGGGTGAAAACGGCGGCCGGCGCCGACTACCTCGGAAATGTCTGGCCGGGTGCCTGTGTCTTTCCGGATTTCACCCGGCCGGAGACCCGGAACTGGTGGGCCG
>JAHFTI010000625.1 GCA_023265535.1 Opitutaceae bacterium | reverse complement strand
GTAGATCTCGTTGACCATGGCGCGCAGGCCGGAGGCGGGGGTGATGCTGTTGGCACCGAAGTCGCCCTCGATCTTGAACTCGAAGTTCTCGGCGAAGGTGCCGCTCACGATGATGCGGGCGCGGCGGAAATACATGCGGTCGTTGATGCCGGCGTAGCGCGGGTCGTCCTTGCCGCCGAATTCGGATTGGGCATGGATGAGGCCGCCGACGGTGAGCTTGTTTTCCTTGCCGGCCGGGGTGAACGAAACCGTGGAGAGCTTCTTGGTCTCCGCGCCCAGCTTGGTGCGCAGCTCGGCGTTCTCCTTGCTCACGGCCTCCAGCTTGGCTTCGAGTGCCTGCAGGCGTTCCTCGACGGTCGGGGCGTTCTGGGCACTGGCTGCCAGCGCGGCAGTCAGGAAGATAAGTCCTGTGGACAGGTGCTTTTTCATGCAACGTGTATCGGAATCCCCGAAGTGTATGCCCTTCAATGTAAAAATCGGGTGGCAATTGCTTATGAGGCGTAGGCATTGAGCTGGATCAAGGGGGCTGCGGACTTGCCTGCGCCGCGAGCCCGGGCAATGTACCGTCATGGCAATCACCAAGCTCCTCCATACCCGCATGCGGGTGAACGACATTGAGAAGACCGTGCGTTTCTACGAGCAGGCCCTCGGGCTGAAGGTCTCGCGTCGCCACACCTCGCCGCGCGGGGCCCAGCTGGTCTTCCTCGCCACGCCCAACAGTGACGAGGAGATCGAGCTCTGCCAGATGCCTGCCGGTGCCGCCCCGGCAGTGCAGGTCCAACCCGACCTCATGCACCTGGCCTTTGCGGTGGACAACCTGGAGGCCTTCGCCGCGGAACTCGCTCGCAAGGGCTTTGCCCTGAGCGATGGTCCCACGCGGACAGGCAGCGGCTCGGTCATCGCCTTCATCGACGCCCCCGAGGGCTATGAGGTGGAGCTGATCGAAAAGCCCTGAACTGGTGCCGGGTGGGCAGGGCGGGCGGGCTTCGGTCCCTTCGGGGCGAGGCTTCCGCCCCGCCATCGTCGCACCGAAGCGGGCATTGGGCGCAGCCTCGCCGCGCCTGATCGCTTAGGACGTGCCATGGGGCTGGTCCCGGCCAGAAAGAAGACCCGATGATGCGCTTTGAAAAACCGAGCTGGCCGCGCGTGGCCCTGTTGCTGGGCCTGTGGGCCTTTGTGGGCACGATCCTGTCGGTGGAGATCTTTTTCAACCTGCGTGTCCTCGAACAGCGCATTGATTTTTACGACGTGGCCTGGCCGCAGTACCTGCGCGCGGCGGTCTGGGTGGTGCTGGCCCCGATCGTGTGCTGGCTGGCGCGACGCATTCCGGTGGGCTCCGGCCGCTACGGTGGCGGCGTTGCCTTCCATATTGTCTCCAGCGTGGTGCTGATGGCGGCCTACTACCTGGCGCGCCTGACCTATGTCATGCTCTCGAAGGGCGAGGCGTGGTCCGAATTCTGGGTGGTCGCCGAGCGCAATTTCTATGGGCGCAACCTCATCGACATCGCCTACTATTGGGTGATCGTGGGGGGCGTCTACGTGTATGACCTGCGCCGGCGCTTCCGTGAGACCGAGCTGAGCGCGGCCCAGCTGGGCGCGCGCCTGGTGGAGGCGGAGCTGCAGACGCTGAAGAGCCAGCTGCACCCCCATTTCCTCTTCAACACGATGAACACGATCTCGGTGCTCGTGCGCGAGGGGCGCAATGCCGACGCGGTCGTGCTCCTGTCCAAGCTCAGCACGCTGCTGCGCCAGTCCCTCGACCAGACGCGCAGCCTCGAGGTGCCGCTGCGCCAGGAGCTCGAGTTCGTGCAGAATTATGTGCAGATCCAGCAGGCCCGCTTCTCCGACCGCCTGAGTTTCGACTGCGAGGTGCCTGAGGAGCTGCTCGGCCGCCCCGTGCCGGCGCTGCTGCTGCAGCCGCTCGTGGAAAACGCCATTCTCTATGGCGTGTCCGCCAAGGAGGGGCCCGGTCGCGTGCGCGTGTCGGCACGCGTCGAGGGCGGGTCACTGGTGCTGGAGGTCAGCGATGACGGCCCCGGCTTCCCGGTCCAGGAGCGTGCCCAGCGCCGGCGCGAGGGCATCGGACTGGGCAACACGCGCGAGCGCCTGGCTCGCATGTATGGCGAGCGCGCAAGGCTTGAGATCAGCAGCACTCCGGGCCAAGGTTCAAGCGTGAGCGTGCGACTTCCCCTTTCCCCATGAGCCAGCCCAGCATCAAGGCAGTGATCATCGATGACGAGCCGGCGGCGCGCCGCGGCATCGCCCTGCTCCTGCAGTCGCACCCCGAGATCGAGGTGGTCGGCGAGGCCGGCTCGCGCTCGGAGGCGCTGGCCCTCATCCAGCGCGAGGCCCCCGACCTGGCCTTCCTGGACGTCCAGATGCCGGGTGGCGACGGCTTCTCGGTGCTCGAGGCGCTGGAACCTGGGCAGCGCCCTGTCGTGATCTTTGCCACCGCCTTTGACAGCCATGCGCTGAAGGCCTTTGAGGTGAGCGCGGTCGACTACCTGCTCAAGCCCTACGAGGACGCACGTTTTCACGCCGCCGTGGAGCGTGCCACCCACGCAATCCGCGGACGCGCCGACAAGGCCGCCC
>JAHFTI010000004.1 GCA_023265535.1 Opitutaceae bacterium | reverse complement strand
CAAGGACGCGATCAAGTCGCTCATGACCTACAACGAGGCGCTCGTCGTCAGCGACGGCATCGAGGCGCGCCTTGGCTCGCTCACGGCGGGCTGGGAGCGCTTCCAGCCTTGGCGCACGGCCGACGGCAAGCAAATTGTGCCCCGCGGCACGCTGGAGCTCGAGGCGCTCATCCGCGGCGTCTTTGCGCACGCGCACTTCCTCGCCCTCGTCACGGGGTTTGTCGCGTTCGAGGACGCGCACTCCTCCAAGGGCGCGAGCATCAACAAGCTGCTCGCCACCTATCACCAGTTCTTTGCCGCCCGCGAGGCCATGGACGCCACGCTCAAGGCGACGCGCCCCGGCGGCGATCGCAAGGTGGGCGTCGTCTGGCACACGCAAGGCTCGGGCAAGAGCCTCACCATGCTCTTCTACGCGGGGCAGGTGATCCGCCACGCCGCGATGAAGAACCCGACCGTCGTCGTCATCACGGACCGAAACGACCTCGACAACCAGCTCTTCGGGCAGTTCGCGCGCTGCCGCGACTTGATCCGCCAGGACCCCGTGCAGGCCGAGGACCGCGACCACCTGCAATCGCTCCTCAAGGTTGCCGGCGGTGGGGTCGTGTTCACGACCATCCAGAAGTTCCTCCCCGAGGAGCGCGGCGAGCGCTTCCCCATGCTCTCCGACCGCGAAAACATCGTCGTCATCGCCGACGAGGCGCACAGGAGCCAATACGGCTTTCGCGCTCGTGTCACCGACGGCGCCATCTCCGCAGGCTTTGCCCAGCACCTGCGCGACGCCTTGCCGAACGCCAGCTTCATCGGCTTCACAGGAACGCCGATCGAGCTGACCGACAAGAGCACGCGCGCGGTCTTTGGCGACTACATCTCGGTCTACGACATCCAGCGCGCCGTCGAAGACAAGGCGACCGTCCCCATCTACTACGAGGGCCGCTTCGCCAAGCTCGACCTCGATTCCCACGGCAAGGAGATCATCGACGAGGAGTTCGACGAGGCCACGGAGAACGAGGAGACCTTCCGCAAGGAGAAGCTCAAGAGCAAGTGGGCGCGCATGGAGGCGGTCATCGGCGCTTCCGGCCGCGTCGAGCTCATCGCCAAGGACATCGTCGAGCACTTCGAGCAGCGCACGGACCGCTTGCAGGGCAAGGCGATGATCGTGTGCATGAGCAGGCGCATTTGCGTGGAGTTGTACGCGGCGATCCGCAAGCTCCGCCCGGCCTGGCACGACGACGACCCGTTCCAGGGCGCGCTGAAGGTCATCATGACGGGCTCGTCAGCCGACCCCAAGGACTGGCAGCCGCACATCCACAGCAAGGACCAGCTGCGCGACCTCGCCGACAACTTCAAGGACGCCGAGCACCCGCTCAAGCTCGTCATCGTGCGCGACATGTGGCTGACCGGCTTCGACGCGCCGTCGGTGCACACGATGTACGTGGACAAGCCCATGAAGGGGCACGGGCTCATGCAGGCCATCGCCCGCGTGAACCGCGTGTGGCGCGACAAGCCCGGCGGCCTGGTCGTCGACTACATCGGCCTGGCCGAGGCCCTGCAACAGGCGGTGAAGAACTACACGGAGAGCGGCGGCAAGGGTCAGACGACCATCGACATGGCCGAGGCCATCGCCGTCATGAAGGAGAAGCTGGAGATCTGCCGCGGGATCTTCCACGGCTTCGACGTTGAGGCGTTCCTGAAGGGCAACGCTGCCAGGCGCATCCAGATGCTGCCGGCGGCGGCGGACTTCATCCTCGAGCAGAAGGAGGGGCGCGACCGGCTGGCCAACGCGGTGCTCGCGCTCTCCAAGGCGCACGCCTTGTGCTCCGCGGACCCCGAGGCCCGCGCCGTGGCGGATGAGGTGGCGTTCTTCGAGGCGGTCAAGGTGACCGTCGTGAAATACACGCTCGGCAAGGCGAGGCCCCAGGCCGAGCTGGACGTCGCCATTCGCCAGATCGTGTCCAAGGCCGTGGCGGCTGAGGGCGTCATCGACATCTTCCGAGCGGCCGGGATGTCGACGCCGGACATCACCATCCTCTCGGACTCGTTCCTTGCCGACGTCAAGGCGATGCCGCAGAAGAACCTGGCGGCGGAGCTCTTGAACAAGCTCCTGCACGACGAGGTGCGCGCGCTGCGCAAGAAGAACCTCGTGAAGTCGGATCTGTTCTCGTCAAAGCTCGAGCAGGCCATCGCGCGCTACCGCAGCCGCGCAGTCCAGACCGTGGAGGTCATCGAGGAGCTGATCGCCATCGCAAAGGCGCTGCAGGAGGCGCGCGCGCAAGGCAAGCAGCTGAACCTTAGCGAGGAGGAGGAGGCGTTCTTCGACGCGCTCGCGGCAAACAAGAGCGCCGTCAAGGTCATGGGCGACCAGAAGCTCGCGTTCCTCGCGCGGGAGGTCGCGGACGTGATCCGCAAGAACGTGTCGATCGACTGGACGACGAAGGAGCAGGTGCGGGCAAAGCTGCGCACGGCAGTAAAGCGAAAGCTGCGGCAGCACGGCTACCCGCCTGACATGCAGGAGAAGGCGGTCGAGATAGTGATCAAGCAGGCAGAGCTGCTGGCGGGCGATTGGGCGCAGTGAAGTGATTGTGGCCGGGATCCCGT
>JAHFTI010000115.1 GCA_023265535.1 Opitutaceae bacterium | reverse complement strand
GGCACGGACAACGGTGCGTGCCTTGTGGACGGGGAGGGCAGGGTGGAGCGACGTCTCGACAAGGCTGCGGGGCTCACGGATAGCCCGGTGATGGACGTGCTGCGCGATCGCGACGGAGCCTTCTGGCTGGCCACCCTCTCGGGCATTTTCCAGGTGGAGGAACCCGAGGCGGTCAGCTCCTTCCGGGAGGCGCAGGGACTGCCCGAGGGCATCAGCCAGGCGATGCTGCGGCACGAGGGGCGGCTGTACGTCAGCAGTCCGACCGGGCTGCTGCGCCTGGAGGGCGATGGGAAGCCCGGAGGGGCCCGTTTCGTGGCGGTGGCCGGGTCGCCCCGCTATCCGCAGAAGATCGTCTCGCATGAGCGCGGCCTGCTGGTGCCGCACGGGGGAGGGCTCTCGCTTTACGATGGCACGGAGTTCCGCACCCTCGTGGAGAGCACCAATCCCATTGTCTCGCTGTGCGTGAGCCGAGGGCAGCCCGGACTGCTGCTGGCGGGGCGCAGCGACGGGGTGACGGTGTACACCTTCCATGAAAGCGGGCCGCGCGAGCTGCGCCACTTTCCGGGGCTGGGGCAGATCCGGGGCATCGACGAGGATGCGCAGGGCGACTATTGGCTGACCACCTCCACGCGCGGGCTGCTGCGTGTGAGGCTGCGCCAGGGCGGGCCGCAGGCGGTGGAGGCGGACATCATCGCACATGACAGCTCCTCCGGGCTGCCGGCGGGCAGGGACGCCACGCTGGCCTTCCGCTCCCCGTCGGGACTGGTGTTCAACACGCTGACCGCGACCCTGCGCTGGGATGCGGCAGCGGGGAAACTTGTAGTGGAGGATCGGATACGCCTCGGGGGCGGGCCCGTCTCCGTGGTCAACGTGCTCGACGCGCGCGGTGGCCGCGTGTGGGCCTCGGTGACGGCGCGCGGGCAGCCCGCGCCGCCGGTCTTCGGCTGGCTGGGTGCCGACGGACTCGGTGAGCTGGCGCCCGCGCCCGCCTCCCTGCAGGACAGGCTCGGCATCTACGGCGCGAACCTCATCTGGGTCGATGCCCCCGCCGACGGTGGTGCGGTGTGGGTGAAGGGCATCGAGGGCCTGCTGCGCATCGAGCCGGACGCCCTGCGCGCGCCCGAGGCGCTCCCGGCGGTGCGCTTCACGCGCCTGGAGGCGGAGGGGCGCAACTGGCCGCTCGGCGCGGACGGGGTGCGGCGCCTCGCCTATTCCAGGAAGCCCCTGGTGGCCGAGTTTTCGGCCTGTGCGCTTTCCTCGGGGGCGGCCCTGCAGTACCAGAGCCGGCTCGTGGGCTGGGACGCGGAGTGGGGTCCCTGGGGCGACGCGCATGAGCTGCGGCACACCGGCCTCTCCTCGGGCAGCTACCGGCTCGAGGTGCGGGCCCTTGACCGCCTGGGGCGGGTGGGGCCCGTGGGCGCGATCTCCTTCAACGTGAGCCCGGCCCCGTGGCTGCACCCGCTCGCCCTGCTGGCCTACGTGCTGGCCGGACTGGGCTGCGTGGCCGGCTTCGTGCGCTGGCGCCTGCGCCAGGCAGAGCGGGAGCGGCGCCGCCTCGAGGCCCTGGTGGCCGTGCGCACAAGCGAACTGGCGGAGGCGCGCGACCATGCGGAGGAGGCCAACCGAGCCAAGAGCGCCTTCCTCGCCTCGATGAGCCACGAGCTGCGCACCCCGCTCAACGGCGTGATCGGCTATGCCCAGCTGCTCGACCGCGACCAGCGACTCCTCGGCGACCAGCGCGAGCGCCTGCGCATCATCCGCCGCAGCGGGGAGCACCTGCTGCGCATGATCAACGACGTGCTCGACCTCGCCAAGATCGAGGCGGGCAAGCTCGAGCTGAAGGCGGCGCCGCTGCAGCTGTCCGAGCTGCTGCGCGACCTTGCGCCCGCCCACGAGAACGCCGCGGCCGCCAAGGGGCTGTCCCTGACCGTGGCGCAGGATCCCGCGCTTCCCGCCTGGATCGAGGCCGACGGACAGAAGCTGCGCCAGCTCATCGACAACCTCCTGGGCAACGCCGTGAAGTTCACCGCGGCCGGCTCCGTGCGCCTGGAGGCGCTGCGCGAGGCGGACGGCGCGGGCGACTCCCTCTGTATCCGTGTGACGGATACGGGCGCGGGCATAGCGCCGGCCGACCAGGGGCGCCTCTTCCAGCCCTTCGAGCAGGCGCGGCAGGACCGGCCCCACGCCCCCGGCACCGGGCTTGGCCTGGCGATCTGCCGGGCCATCGCCACGCGCATGGGCGGCACGCTCGGGCTGGAGAGCGGGCCCGGGCGGGGCTCCTGCTTCACGCTCCGCGTCCCGCTGCGCGAATGCGCCGCCCCTGCAGGCAGCCAGGCGCCCCTCTGCCCGGTTGCCCATGACGGACCGCGCCGCCGCGTCTGCGTGGTGGACGACAACGAGGTCAACCGCTCGCTCGTCATCGAGCTGCTCGCCCCGCTTGGCTTCGAGTGCCACGGCTTCGAGTCGGGGCCCGCACTCCTGCGCGCCCTGGAGCGCGCCGAGATCGGCGAACCCGACCTGGCGGTGATTGACGTGCACATGGAGGGCCTTGACGGGCTCGAGCTCGCGCGCCGCCTGCGTGCCCTGCCGGGCCTCGGTCAGCGCCTGCGCATCCTGCTCAGTTCCGCCTCGGTGCTCAGTTTCGACACCGAGCTCGGCCGGCGTGCCGGGTGCGATGCGTTCCTGGCGAAACCCTTCCGCAGCTCGGAGCTCCTTGAGCAGGTCGGCACGCTGCTGTCGCTCCGGTGGATAGAGGAGGCCCCCGTCGCGCAGAAACCTGCCGACGCCGCGGCCGGGGGTGACAGCCTGGCCGCCCGGGACCGGGCGGCGCTCCTGGACTGCCTCGAGCACGGCGACCTCGACGCCCTGCAGGCCCACCTGCAGGAACTCAGGAGGGCGCAGCCCGCGGACAGCTTCCTCGCGGAGCTCGATGCCGCCTGTGTTTCCTTTGACCTTGCGCGCCTGCGTGTCCTGCTCAGGCGCGAGCCCACTGACGGCCGATCCCCATCACCTGCCACGCCCCCAGCATGAACCACGACACGTCCAGGCACAGCAGCACAGCAGCCTCCCCCTCCCCTGCGGCCGCCCAGCCGCTGCCCTCGGCTGCACCTTCCCCGGCGCCCCTCGCCCCCCTGCCCGCCGCCCCGGCGCCCCGTGTGCCGACCGTGCTGGTGGTGGACGACACCCCCGCGGGGCTCGGCGTGGTCTGTGAGACCCTTCGCGGCAAGGGGCTTCGCATCCTGCTCGCCGAGAGTGCGGGCGCGGCTCGCACGGTCCTGGGGCGCACCACGCCCGACCTGATCCTCCTGGACGTGGTCATGCCAGGCGAGGATGGCCTCAGCTTCTGCACCTGGCTCAAGTCCGAGGCCCGCTGGCGCGAGATCCCCGTCATCTTCCTCACGGCGATCGACGCCCCCGAACAGAAGGTGAAGGCCTTCTCGACCGGTGCGGTCGACTACGTCACGAAACCCGTGCATGTGCCGGAGCTGGTCGCCCGCGTGCAGGTGCAGCTCGAGCTGCTCGCCTCGCGCCGCGCCACCGAGGCCAAGAATTTGGAGCTCGAGGCGGAGATCGCCCTGCGCCTGGACGCCGAGAACCAGCTGGCCTCCTCGCTCGACCGGGCGATCGTCCTGCTCAACCAGCGCTCGGAGCTCCTCTTTGCCACGCGCCTGGCGCACGATCTCATCGCCAAGTACATCCCCGGCCGCGCGCAGCAGCTGCCCACCCTGGGCTCACGCATCGAGGTCGGTGGAAGCGCGCTTTGCATCCGCCGCTTCACCGAGGGAGGCCGCGAGGACCTGCTCATGCTCGCCCTCGAGGAGGAGCACGCGCCCCCCGGCCCGCTTGCACTCATGAGCCTCGGCCTCACGCCCCGCCAGGCGGAGGTGGCCTACTGGGTGGCGCAGGGCAAGAGCAACCCTGAGATCGCCATCATCCTGGGCGCCAGTCCGAGGACCATCGACAAGCACATGGAGCGCATCCTGGCGCGCCTCGGCGTGGAGAACCGCAGTGCGCTGATCGTGGCCACCGCCGACCTGCTGAGGGCATGAGCAGGCGGGGCGAGGCTTCGCAGCCCGCGGGTGAGGGGCCGGCGGACGGGTTCGCCGGCGAGGCAGCCCTGGCCGAGGCGGGCGTCTACTCTTCCGAGCGCGAGGCCCTGCAGCACAGCCTCGTCATCCTGGCGATGGGCCGCAGCTGCTGGACGGTGCCCTCCGGGCGCGGGTGGCGCCTGCTCGTCGAGCCCGACGCCCTGGCCCACGCGTTGTATCAGCTTTCCTGTTACGACCGGGAGAGCCATGGCTGGCCGCCGCCTCCCGTCCCGCCTCCGCGCGTGCACGGCCGCATGGACTTCGCCCCCTCGCTGCTCCTGGCGGCCACGCTCGCCGGCTGCCATTGGGCGCAGCTGCGCGCGGGACCGGCGCTCACGGACCTGGGCTGCATGGACGGACGAGGCCTCTGGGAGAGGCGCGAGCTCTGGCGTCCCCTCACGGCCCTGTTCCTGCATGCCGACCTGGCGCACCTGGCGGCAAATGGCATCAGCGGGCTCTTCATCTTCGCCTCGCTTGCGACCGCCTTCAGCCGCGCGCGCGCCTGGCTGCTCCTGCTGTGCAGCTCGCTGGCAGCGAACGTGGCCACAAGCATGCTGTATTGGGGAACTGAATACAGGTCCCTGGGCGCCTCGACGGCGGTCTTCGCGGCGCTTGGCCTGCTCACCGGCGCCGCCCTGCGCGAGTCCCGGCGTCCGGGCGGCCGCCCCGCCTGGAGGCGAATGGTCATTCCGCTGGCCTCCGGCGTGGGTCTCCTGGGCCTCTTCGGTTCGGGTGGGTTCCAGACGGACCTCGCCGCGCATCTCTGCGGGTTCCTGGCCGGTCTCACGGGTGGATTTCTGGTGCGACCCGTCCCGGTGGGCAAGGCCTGAGTCCCAGTTCCCACCCGCGTACCGGGGCCCTGGCACCGCCCGGACGGAGCCCCTCGCTTCGGGCACTCCGCTGGAATTCCCGGCCCGGCCCAAGCCCGGGCTGGCCTTGTGCCGCGTTTGCGCCATAAGCAGGGGTGTCCCACACGCTCCACTCCCGTTGAAATTCCTATGTGCCGCTTCTGCCTGCTTTTCCTCGTCCTGCTCCCGTTTTCACTCCTGAGTGCCGCTTCCACGGACGGCGTAAGGGTACGCGAAGGAATGCTGAGGGGCGCACCCCTGGACGGAGGCATCGTAGCCTACCTTGGCATTCCGTATGCCGCCCCGCCGGTGGGGGCGCTGCGTTGGAAGCCCCCTCAGCCGGCGGCCGCCTGGCAGGGGTTTCGCGACGCGACCCAATTTGGCGCACGACCCCCTCAGCCCACCCTGTGGAAAGACATCGTTTTCCGCTCGCCCAAGGCTTCCGAGGACTGCCTTTACCTGAACGTCTGGGCGCCCGCGTCATCCCCTCGGCAAAAGCTCCCTGTCCTGGTGTACTTCCACGGTGGCGGTCTCGTCGTCGGCGACGGTTCCGAGGGGCGCTACGATGGCGCAGCCCTGGCTCGCCGCGGCCTCGTCACTGTAACGGTGAATTACCGCCTTGGCATCTTCGGCTTCCTCTCGCACCCCGAACTCAGTGCCGAAACGCCTGCGAGGGCCTCCGGAAACTATGGACTGCTGGACCAGGTGGCCGCCCTGCGGTGGGTGCGCGAGAACATCGCGGCCTTTGGCGGCGACCCCGCACGCATCACCATCGGTGGCGAGTCGGCAGGGTCCATCTCGGTCTCCGCCCTCATGGCCTCGCCCCTCTCACGTGATCTTATGGCGGGAGCCATTGGCGAGAGTGGCTCCGTGCTCGGGGCCATGAGCGCCGTCTCCCTGGCGCAGGCCGAGGCGGCGGGCGTCGAATTCGCCAAGGCCATCGCAAAGCCCAGCCTCGCCGAATTGCGCGCCCTTCCCTCCGAGGAGTTGCTGGCAGCCGCCCTCAGGGTCAACGCCAACCACGGCAGGATCGTCATCGACGGCCTGTTTCTCATTGAGGATCCTGCGTTGACCTACAGGGAGGGCCGTCAGGCCCGCATCCCGCTGCTGGCCGGCTGGACCTCGGCCGAGATGGACCCGGGCATGGTTCTGGCAGGCAAGGAGCCGACACCGGAGGTCTTCCTCGCGGCCCTGGACCGCCTGTTGGGTGCGCAGGCCCCCGCCGTTGCGCGCGTGTATCCGCACGCAACGCCGTCGGAAGTCCTGCAGTCCGCCACCGACCTTTCGAGCGATCTTTTCATCGCACAGAGCAGCTGGAAATGGACCGACCAGCATTCCCGGAGCTCCGGCAAGCCGGTGTACCGGTTCCTTTACAGCCAACTGCTCCCGCCCCAGGTTCTCTCCGAATGGGGACCTGACGCCAAGCCCTCCGCCCCGCGCCTCGGGGCCCCGCACGCCGCTGACATTCCGTACTTCCTGGGCAACCTGCCGCTGGTGAACCTGTGGGCTTGGACGCCGTCCGACCATGCGGCCTCCGAGCGGATCCAAGCCTATGTGCTGCGTTTTGTTCAGACTGGAAATCCAAATCACGCCGGGGCCGTCGAATGGCCCGCCCTGAAGCCCGACTCCCCGGTCGAGATGGTGCTGGCCGATAGGTGTGAGGCGCGTGCGGCTCCCGATTTGGAGCGCCGACGAGTGCTGGACTCCCTCGGCGGGCACTAGGGAGTTTTTCCTATGCCCCCTAGGTAATTCCCTATTGGCCTTGAGATGAGTTGTAGGCACGCGGCAGTCATGCACTCTCGGAGAATGCCCCTCAGGCGGCTCTTCATCTGGTTCGTCCTTTGGGTGGGTGCCCTTGTGGGCCCACTGAGGGCGGGCTATGAGGACAAACCGGCCATCCTGCTGGTGCATTCCTATCATGCAGGGATGCCCTGGGTGGACTCCGTTAGCCGGGGACTTCTCGATGTGCTGGAGGGCAAGGCCGAGTTGGTCATGACCCAGCTTGACGTGAAACGTTATCCGGCGCCCGGCCGCGAGGAGGCGATGGCCTCCACCCTGCGCAGCAAGGCCGCCATGAGCCGTGCGCGCGTGGTCATCGCCATCGACGATTACGCCTACCGCTTTTGCCTGGAACGCCGTCAGGAGCTTTTCCCCGGCTTGCCCCTCATTTTCGGTGGTGTCAATTTTTGGAACGGAGCACAGGCACTGGGTACGACGGGCGTGGTGGAGGCCATCGACCTCAAGGGAACCCTGGAACTCGCCCAAGCCCTGCATCCTGCGGCCAAGCGGCTGGTGGTGGTCAATGATTTCACCGAGACGGGCAAGGCGAACCGTGCGGCGTTGGAGCGTGTGTTGCCCGAGCTTAGACGCCTTCCGGTCCTGTATGTCGGCGAGGGCAGCTTCGAGGATACCGAGGCTGTGCTCTCCAATCTCTCCGAGACGAGCGACATTGTGCTCCTGCTCTCCTGGAACCTGGATGCCAAGGGACGCACCCGTTCCTATGAGGAGGCCATCGCCCACGCCCGGCTGCTGTCTCCCGCCCCACTCTATGGCCCCTGGAGCTTTTACATGGGCAGGGGCCTGGTAGGGGGGAACCTGCTCGACGGACGTCTCCATGGCGCCGAGGTGGGAGAACTCGCTGCCAAGGTGCTGGCAGGCGAGGCGCCTGAAAGCCTTCCGATTCGCACGACACGTGGCTGGCGCCTCAGCGTGGACGACCGCGAACTGCGGCGTTTCGGCATTTCCCATTCCCTGCTGCCCCCGGGCGTCCTCATCGAGAACCTCCAGATCTCCCTGATTGAGCGCTATTGGCCTCAGCTCACCGTGGTGCTGCTGGTGATCGTCGCGCAGGCCCTGACCATCTCCGTGCTGCTGATTGCACGTCGCCGACGCATCCGTGCCGAGGAGGGCCTGCGTGAGAGTGAGGAGAACCTGCGCGTCACCCTGGCCTCCATCGGGGACGCCATGGTGGCGACCGATGCGAAGGGGGCGATTGTACTGATGAATCCCGTGGCGGAGCAGCTCACCGGGCGGCGTTGCAGCGAGGTGCTTGGGCAACCGCACCATGCGGTCTTCGAGCTGCTTCCGGCCGAGGGCGAAACCACGCCTCCGAATCCCATCAGCCTGGCCCTCGCGACTGCGCAGCCGCGCCAGAGCGCCCAGCCCCTGCGCCTGAACCATCTCAACCGCACCAGTCGCCTGGTGGCGGTCTCCGCCGCCCCCCTGCGTCGCGAGGGGGCGGGCATCCAGGGGGTCGTGGCCATCCTTCGCGATGTCACGGATACGCACCGCCTGGAGGAGCAGCTGCGGCAGTCCCAGAAGACGGAATCCGTGGGCCTGCTGGCGAGTGGAGTGGCCCATGATTTCAACAACCTTCTCCAGATCATCCAGGGAAACCTGCAGCTGTTGGACGATCCGGAGACGGCCGCGGACGAGAAGACCTACTGTGCGCGCCAGATCAAGGAAGCGGTGGACAAGGCCTCGGGGCTCACCGGACAGTTGCTGGCCTTTGGTCGCAAGCAGAAGCTTCACATCCAGCAGCAGGACATCGCCGAGCTTATCGAGAATTTCCTGCGCATGCTGCGCCGCATCATCAGCGAGAACATCGAACTCTCCTTCCACGCGGAGCGCGGTCGATTCTCGACCATGGTGGACCGGCACCAGATCGAGCAGGTGCTGCTCAACCTGTGCGTGAACGCACGCGATGCCATGAGCGAGGGCGGACGCATCAGGATCGAGCTCAGTGAGACGACCTTCACCCGGCAGGATCAGGAGCGCCTGGCGCAGGTGCACGAGGGCACATTCATCCAGATCACGATCAGCGACACCGGGCTTGGCATGTCCAAGGAAACCCTGAGCCGGATCTTCGACCCCTTCTTCACCACCAAGGGCGTGGGCAAGGGCACAGGCCTGGGGCTTGCCGTGGTGCAGGGCATCGTCGTCCAGCATCAGGGCTTCATCAACGTCTACAGCGAGCCGGGGCAGGGGACCACCTTCCGCATATACCTGCCGCTGATACGCGGCGGCACCACGGCGCCCGCGGCGGAGATCCCGCACCTGCAGCCGCCCCGAGCCGGCGTCGCCCAGGGCATCGTGCTGTTCGCCGAGGACGACAAGGAACTCCGTCAGACAACGAGCAAGCTCCTGTCGCGCTATGGCTATGAAGTCATCGAAAGCGGCAATGGCGTCGAGGCCTTTGCGATTGCCTCGCATGCGGACAGGAGGATCGATGTCGCCATCCTCGACAGCGTCATGCCCCACATGGGCGGCCTCGAGGCGGCGCGCCGGATCCGCTCCCTGCGTCCGCAGCTGCCGATCATCCTCTGCTCGGGATACCCGGGGCAGGCGGAGGACAGCGCCGAGCCGATCCCCGATTTTCGCTGTATTTCCAAGCCGTACCCGGCCGAGGCGCTGATCGCGCTGATCCAGGCCAGCATGGGCACCGGAACCAGGCAGCCGTGAGCAGGGCGGCCGCGCGCTGCGGTAGTCTGGGTGGCCGCTCACCGTCGAGCGGTCGCGGAGGAGTGCTGCAGCGGGACTACACAGAGGACGAGGTGTCCGTCGAAGGTCGTGGTGGGGAGAATTCCCGATGACGATCAGGGTTTCGCAGTTACTCCGGGTGCCTGGGCGTTGTGATGCAGCCTTGCCTTGGCGGCCTGCTTGACCTTGAAGTCGGAGGCATGCCCCGCGGACTTCTGTGCCTGCTCCTCATCCTTTGCCTGA
>JAHFTI010000624.1 GCA_023265535.1 Opitutaceae bacterium | reverse complement strand
CATCGCCCTGTTCTCCCAGGCCAACTTCCTTCCCGTGCTCGCCCTCGAGACCCAGGATGCCGAGCTGGTCCGCCGCATCGCCAGCCAGGACAGCCTCGCCCGCCTCCAGCGCGATTTCTGGAAGGTCAAGGGTCTCGTCGGCACCGTGTTTCGGGACAACCGCTTCACCGACGTCGCCTTTGGCGAGATGAAGACCAAGCGCCTGGCAATGGACGACCACCTGGCGCGCCTCGACCGCCTAGCCGACACGGGCCTGTCCGCCGCCCTGGCCGAGCTGTATTCAAATCCCCACTACAAGACCATCATCTCGCACTCCGACCGCATCCTGGAGCTCGGCACGAAGCACGCGGACTTCCTTTCGCTGGGCAATTACAACGAGTACCAGGCCGGCCCCTTCAAGGGCGTCGAGGCGCAGTTCGACCGGCTCGCCGCCGCCAGCGTGCAGGGCATCTCCTCCTACACGTCCGAGCGCATCGCCGCCTCCGCGCGCCAGCTCTGGCTGCTCTGCGCCTCCGTGCTGGTCGTGCTCGGCCTGCTTTCCGTCCTCGGACTGCGCCTCAGCCGCGGCATCACGCGTCCCCTCGGCCTGCTCAGCGCCGAGCTTTCCCAGACCGCCAGCCAGGGCCTCGCCTCGAGCCGCCAGATCAGTGACAACTCCAAGAAGCTCAGCGACGACGCCTGCACCGAGGCCGCCGCCCTCGAGGAGATCAGCGCCTCCGTAGAGGAGCTCACCGGCATGACCCGCTCGAACCTGAAGACCGTGCACGACATGTCCTCGCACGCCTCTCGCGCCGTCAGCTCCACCGCCGAGGGCCGCAGCAACATCGAGCAGCTCGCCCAGGCCATGGCCGGCATCGAGCGGACCAACCAGGACATCGCAACCATCCTCAAGACCATCGACGAGATCGCCTTTCAGACCAACATCCTCGCCCTCAACGCCGCCGTCGAGGCCGCGCGCGCAGGCGAGGCGGGGCGCGGCTTTGCCGTCGTCGCCGAGGAGGTGCGTTCCCTCGCCCAGCGCAGCGCCTCCGCCGCCCGCGAGACCCGCCAGAAGATCGAGTCCGCCCTGCGCAGCAACGTCCAGGGCGCCGAGATGAGCCGCCGCGTCCAGGCCCGCTTCTCCGAGATCGCCGACGCCATCCGCAGCTACAGCGAGGCCGTCGGCGCCGTCGAGGCCGCCTCCAGCCAGAGCTCCGAGGGCCTGACCCAGGTGCGCGACGCCCTCTCCAAGCTCGACCAGATCACGCAGCGCACCGCCGCCGTCGCCGAGGAAAACGCCAGTTCCTCCGCCGAGATGAGCGGCCAGGTCGAGGCCATCTTCCGCCACCTGGAGACGCTCGAGCGCATGGTGTCCCGCAGCGCGAAACAGCCTGGCTGAAGCGGAAGCCCGTGCCCGCTCGTCACAAGCGCGCCGAAGGGCGCCGTGCAACCCTTGCTTTTCGTTGTTGTCATCCGTCCTTCCCTCGCTGACAACGTACCCGACCTTATCACCAAACAGTACTGATGGCACTCTCGTCCTCCTCTTCCGGCGGCTCCCGCCCCGGCTCCTATCAACGGCGTTACACCAACAACGATCCGTTCGCCAATATCCGCCGCAACGCTCGCATCCGTGTCCCCGAAATCCGCGTGATTTCCCCTGAGGGCAAGCAGCTCGGCATCATGCAGACCGCCAAGGCCCTCTCGCTGGCACAGCAGTTCAACCTCGACCTCGTCGAGGTGGCACCCACTGCCCAGCCCCCCGTCTGCCGCATCATGGACTTCCACAAGTACGTGTATGAGGAGCAGAAGAAGAGCAGTCACGCCAAGTCCACGGCCAGCAAGATCAAGGAGATCGAGTTCACGGCGCGTATCGCCCCGAACGATTTCCTCACCAAGATCCGCCACGCCGAGGGTTTTCTCGACGACGGCGCCAAGGTGAAGCTTCGCCTGAAATTCCGCGGTCGTGAGACCGCCCATCCCGAGATCGGCTTCCAGGTCATCAAGAAGGCCATCGAGGAGCTTGCAGGCATGGGCCATCCCGACAGCGAGCCCCGCCAGATGGGCAAGCAGATCAACCTGATGATGTCCCCGCACCCGGCGAACAAGCGCAAGCCGAAGTACTTCGACCGCAATGACGAGCGCCACGCTCCCGTTGAGGATGTCGATTCGGACGAGGGCGACGACGAGCAGCCTGAAACCGCCAAGGAATAAGCGACTCCGCCGTGGGTCCCTTTTCCCTACGCCTCTTTCTCTCGGGCGGGCTGCTTTTGGCAGCCTGCCCCTTTGTTTTTTCGGCCCCCCCCTCCCAGCGTCCCACGCGCCCGGGCTCGGCCAGCACGCCAGCCCACAATCCAGCCCCCAAGGTCGAGCGCGAGGCGCCCGCCTCCCGCCCCTCCAACGCCCACAAACCGGGCGACAGCGGCACCCGCCCCGGCAAGCTCGTCCCCTTCTCCGGCCTTTGCTCCAATTTTGGCCTGAAGTTGCGTTGGACCGAACAGGACAAGTCCTTTGTGCTCAGTGGAGGCGGGCTGCAGCTCGAGTTCGAGGTCGATTCCCGCGAATGCCGCATCCGTGGGCAGCGCGTCTTCCTGGGCGAAGCGGTGCGACTCGTGAAGGGCATCCCCCATC
>JAHFTI010000623.1 GCA_023265535.1 Opitutaceae bacterium | reverse complement strand
GATGGTGATCGGCGACAAGGTGAAGCTCACGATCCCGACCGAGCTCGGCTACGGCCGCGCCGGCTACCCGGGCGCCATTCCGCCCAACTCGACCCTCGTCTTTGAGGTAGAACTGCTCGGCATCGGGCGCTAAGGTGGCACCCATGCCCCGTTTTGGAACAAGCCCGGCCCTGCTCATGGCAGCCGGGCTTTTTTGCGTCCTGAGCCTGGCTCAGCCAGCGGGAGCGACAGCCACGGCAGGCGCTGGGACGGCAACCGGGGGGTCGCACGCCACGGGAGCTGCGCCAAAACCCGCCGACCCGACCATGGCTGGCTACTCGAGCGCCCACTTCGAATGGAACGAGGAGGCGGGCAAGACCCTGCACCTTCGCGACAAAGGCCTGCCTGTGCTCGCGTACAATTTCGGCCGTATGGGCCATCCCGAAGTGCCCCAACGCAAATGGCGCGGCGGCTACCTTCACCCGATTTACAGCGCGGACGGCAGGACCGTGCTGACGGACGACTTCCCGGCGGACCACCGCCACCACAGGGGCCTTTTCTGGGCCTGGCCGAAGATCCTCATCGACGGCATCCGCCACGACCTGTGGCAATACGACCATGCCCCGATCGAACAGCGCTTTGTGCGCTGGCTGGAGCGCGGCGCCAATGACGCCTACGCCCTGCTCTCCGTCGAAAACGGCTGGTTCGTGGGCGAGCGCAAGGTCCTGGTGGAGGAGCTTCGCCTGCAGGTCAGGCAACGCACCACCGAGGGACGGGCGATGACCCTGGAGCTCAGGCTCACCCCCACCGACCGCCCCATCACCCTGGGCGGGGCGGAGGGCAAGGGCTACGGCGGCCTCAGCCTGAGGCTGGCGGTGAAAAACGAAGCCGACTGCACGATCACCACCCCGCTCGGCTCCGAGCACAAGGACCTGATGGAGACCCCCTTGGCGTGGGCCGGAATCTCGGGCAAATTCCCAGGCCAGGAGCGGCCGCAGGGAATCACGATTTCGGCCGCCCCCGGCCACAGCGCCCCCGCCCCCGCCTGGATGACGCGTCACTACGGCTGCCTGATGAGCTGCTGGCCAGGCAAGCAGGAGCGCACCCTGCAGCCGGGCGAGACCGTGGTGCTGCGGTACCAGCTGATCGTCCACGAGGGAAATTCCGGCGACCTGCCCTGATTTTGGGCGAGAATCGGCACAATCCATTTGAGCCGGATCAGGCACGGGGCATGCTTTGCGCCCAACATGCAAAAACGTCCCCTCCTGGGCATGCTCGCCTGCGCGCTGCTGGCGGCAAGCCCCTCCGTGTTGCGCAGCGCCGACATCATGACCCAATCCCCCATTCTCGAGCCCTGGACCGGCCCCTACGGCGGCGTTCCCGCCTTCGACAAGGCCAAGGTCTCCGACTTCAAGGCATCCCTGGAGACGGCAATGGCCGAAGGCCTCGCCGAGATCGACGCGATCGCCTCCAACAAGGAAGCCCCCAGCTTCGAGAACACCATCGCGGCGCTTGAAAACGCGGGGCGCAAGTTCGCCCGCGTGCGCACGATCTACGACATCTGGAACGGCAGCCTCAGCACGCCCGAATCGCAGGCGGTCGAGGCGGAGATGGCCCCCAGGATCGCCGGCTACTACGACAAGATCACGCAGAATGCGGCCCTCTTCGCGCGCATCGAGGCGGTCTACAACAGCCCCGAGAAGGCCAAGCTGACCGCCGAGCAGCAGCGCCTGACCTGGCTTGTCACCACAAACCTGATACGTGCGGGCGCCAAGCTGGACACGGCCTCCAAGGCGCGCGTGGGCGAGATCAACCAGTCGCTCGCAAGCCTCTTCACGCAGTTCAGCAACAACGTCCTCGCCGACGAGAGCGGCTATGTGCACTACCTGAAGGAGGCCGACCTTGCGGGCCTGCCCGAGTCGCTGCGCGCCGGCGCCGCGGCAGCCGCCGAGCAGCGCGGCCACAAGGGCGAGTATGCCATCCTCAACACGCGCTCCTCGATGGAGCCGTTCCTCTCCTACTCCGAGCGGCGCGAGCTGCGCGAGAAGGTGTGGCGCACCTATTACAGCCGCGGCGACAACGGTGACGCCAAGGACAACAACAAGATCATCAGCCAGATCCTGAAGCTGCGCGCCGAGCGTGCGAAGATCCTCGGCTACGCCACCCACGCCCACTGGCGCCTGGCGGACACGATGGCCAAGGACCCTGCCCGCACCCTCGAGCTCATGGAGGCCGTGTGGAAGCCCGCCGTGGCACGCGTGCGCGAGGAGGTCGCCGACATGCAGGCGATCGCCGACAAGGAGGGCGCCAAGCTCACGATCGAGCCCTGGGACTACCGCTTCTATGCCGAGAAGGTGCGCAAGGCGCGCTTCGACCTGGACGCCAACGAGGTGAAGCCCTACCTGCAGCTCGAGAACCTGCGCGAGGCCATGTTCTGGGTGGCGGGCGAGCTCTTCCAGCTGGAATTCGTCCCGGCCAAGGATGTGCCGGTCTTCCATCCCGATGTGCGCGTGTGGCAGGTCCGCAACAAGACCACCCACCAGCATGTGGGCCTGTGGTACTTCGATCCCTACGCCCGCCCGGGCAAGCGCTCGGGTGCCTGGATGAGCGCCTACCGCGAGCAGGAACGCTTCCTGAA
>JAHFTI010000114.1 GCA_023265535.1 Opitutaceae bacterium | reverse complement strand
AGCTCTACCGCCAGACCATCCTCGAGTCCAAGACGATCGTCTGGAACGGGCCCTCCGGCGTGTTCGAGTTCGAGAAGTTCCAGGGTTCCACCCAGGCCATGGCCGCTGCGATCGCCGAAGCCACCGCCAAGGGTGCCATCACCGTCGTCGGTGGTGGTGACACCGCCACGGCCGCCAAGAAGTTCAAGGTCGCCAAGGTCGTCAGCCATTGCTCCACCGGTGGCGGCGCCTCCCTCGAGTTCCTCGAAGGCAAGGCCCTCCCCGGCGTCGTCTTCCTCGAGAGCTGAAGCTCACCCGGACGGGAAACGTGAGAGGCAGGAAGCGGGAAGGCCCGCGCATTTCTTGGCTTCCTGCATCTCACTTCGCATTTTGATGGCGCCCCCGGCGCCCAAACCGCCTTTATTCTCGCTCCGCCCTCCCCAATTCCCTCCTCTTTTAACCATATGATTCGCAAGAAACTCATCGCCGGTAACTGGAAGATGAACAAGACCTCCTCCGACGCCACCGCGCTCGTGACGGAGCTTGTCGCCGAAGTCGGTCGCACCAGCGACGTCGACATCGTTGTCTGCCCCCCCTTCACCTCGCTCGAGGTCGTCGGCAAGGCCATCGAGGGCTCCTCGATCAAGCTCGGTGCCCAGAACATGCACCACGAGGCCAGCGGCGCCTACACGGGCGAGATCTCCGCTGCCATGCTGCGCGCCATCTTCACGAACTACGTGATCCTCGGCCACAGCGAGCGCCGCACCTATTTCGGTGAGACCGACGCCTTCATCAACAAGAAGGTCCTTGCCGCACTGAAGAACCAGCTCAAGCCGATCCTCTGCGTCGGCGAGACCCTGGCCGAGCGCGAGTCCGGCTCCACCCTGAAGGTCGTGCAGACCCAGCTCGAGGCCAACCTCGAGGGCGTCAGCAAGGACCTCGCGACGAATGTCGTGATCGCCTACGAGCCCGTCTGGGCCATCGGCACCGGCAAGGTCGCCACGACCGAGCAGGCGCAGGAAGTCCACGCCTTCATCCGCAGCCTCCTCGTCAAGCTCTTCGGCGACGCGATCGCCCAGAAGGTGCGCATCCTCTACGGTGGCTCCATGAAGCCCGCCAATGCCCCCGAGCTGCTCAGCCAGAAGGACATTGACGGCGGCCTCATCGGTGGCGCCGCCCTCGAGGCCCGCAGCTTCACGGACCTCATCAAGTCCGCAGCCGCGGTCAAATAAGGCATTCTGCTCTCCATGTGAAAAGACCGCCCTCCCGGGCGGTCTTTTTTTTTGCGATGCCCGGCCAGGCACTCCTCCGGTGGGCAGTCGTTCTTCCCCGCTGGCAGTCAATGGGATGTGGTAGTCCTGCGAGCGACGTCCAGCAAATGTGACCCTTACGGGACGGTACCCTGATTTTTCATCCACCGGAGGCTTGTGCAATAGCTCGCATGGCGTTTCCCTCGTGTTTTTCCCCTCAGAACCTAGCTCCTGATCCACCCTCTTTCACCACATGAAGCTCCAGACCGAAATCCTCGCCAAAGCCAGTGCCCAAGCCCGCGGCCTCGCCATCGATGCCGTCCACAAGTGCTCCTCCGGGCACCTCGGCCTCCCCCTCGGTGCCGCCGAGATCGGCGCCGTCCTCTACGGCAGCGCCCTGGTCCACAACCCCTCCGAGCCCCGCTGGCTCAACCGCGACCGCTTCGTCCTCTCCGCCGGCCACGGCTCGATGTTCATCTACACCTGGCTGCACCTCAGCGGCTACGACCTCTCCCTCGATGAGGTGAAGAACTTCCGCCAGCTGCACTCGAAGACCCCCGGCCACCCCGAGTTCCACGAGACCCCCGGTGTCGAGTGCACCACGGGCCCCCTCGGCCAGGGCATCGGCAACGCCGTCGGCATCGCCCTCGCCGGCCAGATGGCAGCCGCCCGCTTCAACACCCCCGAGTATCCAATTTT
The DNA here is from genome assembly GCA_023265535.1 of Opitutaceae bacterium. Lineage (GTDB taxonomy): Bacteria > Verrucomicrobiota > Verrucomicrobiia > Opitutales > Opitutaceae > MWDT01. The sequence goes on along the minus strand of JAHFTI010000114.1, from coordinate 7,820 downwards.
CGACTACCACGTCATCGCCCTCGCCGGCGACGGCTGCATGCAGGAGGGCGTCGCCATGGAGGCCGTCGCCTTCGCGGGCCACCAGGGCCTCGACAACCTCATCCTCATCTATGATGCCAACGACGTCACCCTCGACGCGATGGCCGACAAGTCCCAGAGCGAAAACACCGCCGCCCGCTTCAAGGCGATCGGCTGGGACGTCCAGACCCTCCTCGACGGCCACGACCTGACCGCCATCTCGAAGGCCATCACCAAGGCCAAGAAGGCCAAGACCGGCAAGCCCCAGCTCATCATCGCAAAGACGATCATCGGCAAGGGCATCGCCGAGGTCCAGGGCACCAGCAAGGGCCACGGCGAAGGCGGCGCCAAGTTCTCCGAGTCCGCCCGCGCCAGCCTCGGCCTCCCCGCCGACCAGCACTTCTTCGTCAGCGACGACGTGCGCGCCTATTTCGCCGACCAGAAGAAGCGCCTCACCCGCGGCTACAACAAGTGGGTCAAGTCCTTCAAGGCCTGGGCCGCCGCCAACCCCGAGAAGGCCGCGCTCCTCGAGAGCTCCAAGCTCACGCCCTCCGCCCTCGAGCTCGCCGCCAAGATCCCCGCCTTCCCCATCGACGCCAAGCTGGCCACCCGCGCCGCCGGCAAGGACGTGCTCCAGCCCGTCGCCGCCGCGCTCCCGCTGAGCGTTTCCGGCACGGCCGACCTCTACGGCTCGACCCTCAACTACATCGCCGCCGACAAGGATTTCGACAAGGGCAACCGCTCCGGCCGCAACATCCGCTACGGCATCCGCGAGCATGCGATGGCCGCCATCAACAACGGCATCGCCTACGACGGCCTCTTCCGCACCAGCTGCGCGACCTTCATGGTCTTCGCCGACTACTCGCGCCCCTCGATGCGCATCGCCGCACTGGCGAAGCTGCCCGTCACCTACATCTACACGCACGACTCCGTCGGCGTCGGTGAGGACGGCCCCACGCACCAGCCCGTCGAGACCGTCTCCGGCCTGCGCGTGATCCCGAACCTCGACGTCATCCGTCCGGCCGATCCGGAAGAGACCGCCGGCGCCTTCGCCTCCGCCTTCGCGCGCAACGACGGCCCGACCCTCCTCTCGCTCACCCGCCAGGCCGTGCCGATGCTCAACGACATCCCGGTGCAGGTCCGCCGCGAGGGCGTGCTCAAGGGCGCCTACGTCGCCGTTCCCGAGAGCGCCCCGCTCACCCACATCCTCATCAGCTGCGGCAGCGAGCTTTCCCTCGCCATCGCCGCCGCCAAGGTCCTCGGGCCGAACGTGCGTGTCGTCTCCATGCCCTCCATGGAGATCTTCGACCGTCAGTCCGCCGAGTACAAGGAGCAGGTCCTGCCCGCCGCCATCAAGCGCCGCGTCGCCATCGAGGCCGGTGTCAGCGCCCTCTGGTACAAGTACGTCGGCCTTGACGGCAAGGTCATCGGCATCGATCGCTTCGGCATCAGCGCCCCCGGTGGCACGGTCATGAAGGAGCTCGGCATCACCGCCGACGCCGTCGTCGCCGCCGCCAAGGCCCTCTGAGCCGCAGTCACGCACTGGGTCTTCGCCAACAAAAAGGCCGCCGGAAAATTCCGGCGGCCTTTTTTTGCCCTGGCATAAGCGGTGTCAGCCGCGTCAGCCAGTGCCGTCCCACGTGCGGATGCCCAAACCGCAGCCGAGTCCGAAGAGAGCCCGCGCTCCGCTTCAGGCCTTGCCTCAGCTGTGCTTGGCTCGGCGCACCAGCACTGTGTAGCTCGTGGCCATGCCACCTGGGGAGACGAAAAAGACATCGCGCGACCCCTTTGACGGGAGGTCTAGGCGGTAAAACATGGTGATGGGCTCCGTCTTGGCGTCCGTGCGGAAGGTGCAGGCCACCTCTGTGGGGACACCGGCCTCCTTCTGGTTGCGCAGGCGCACCCAGATGCGCACGCGTCCATCGCTGAGGGGGTGCACCTCGACATTGCTGAGTTGGATGCCACTCACATAGGCCTTTGCCACCTGTGCGAGCACGGGAGTCAGGATGATGCCCGTCCAATCGCGTTCGACCAGGTCGATGGTGTAGCCATCTGCCGTCAGCCCACGCGTGGGCATGCCGCTGTAATCGGCGGGCACTTCCCATTTGGGCTTGGGGCGGCCCGGCTGGAGGCTCAGGAGCGATTCGGGAAAGCCCGTGGTGTCGCTCACCCGGTACTCGGCCGCGCCAGCCCCCGAGTTGATGAAGTCCTCCGTCACCTGCTTGGCCTCGCGACTGAGCGCCTGGATCTGCTGCGGTTCGGGAATGCTGCGAACCCGCTCCAGCAACACCGCGGCGGCAGCCTTCGGTGTTGTCTGAACCACGGGGGATGGGGGAGGCGTCGCCGGAGGCGCCGGCACTGCTGAAACCTTCTGCCCGGGGGTGGTGCATGCTGTCAGCAGTGCAAGGCTGGTGACACAAAGACAGAGTGGGATCCTGTTCATGGGGTTGCTCCGATGATGCGTATTTCCACGCATAGGAGCAAGGAGCCAGATCTGCGCCGGGATTGTCTCACACTTGCGATTAGCGCCTCTGATTTACCCATTAATGTGGTGTATAGCTGATTACATTATGCTGCTATGCCATCTGGTCACTGCTCCTTGGCGGGTAAGTGAGGCTTATTTGACGAAAATTTGACAGGCCGCCCCCAAGCGGAGGGAGCCATGTCCGGGACCAGCAGAGGCTGCTGCGCCCAGAGGTTTCGGGCGGAGCGTGACGATGTTCACCGCTGCCTCGGTTGCAGTCGGGGGGGCGTCCTGTTCAGGGGGCCCCGAGCGGCTTGAGCGGGATTTCCAGGATGAAGCAGGCTCCCTTGCCCGGGCCCTCGCTCTCGACGCGCAGGCTGCCACCGATGGACTTTGCGGCGAGCGCCGAGCTGTGCAGTCCGAAGCCGTGGCCGTCCTTCTTGGTGGTGAAGCCGTGGTTGAAGATACGTTCCATGTTCTCGGGCGGAATTCCGATGCCGTTGTCGAGCACACTGATGCTGGCCATGCCGCGCACCTGCCGCAGCGTGATGCGGATGGTGGGAACAGGGGCCTTGGCCGCATCGCAGGCCTGCTTGGCGTTCTGGATGAGGTTCACCAGGATCTGCAGCACCTTGTGTTTCTCGATCTCCACCGGGGGCATGCTTTCCTCAAAGTCGCGCACGAGCTGCACGTGGTGGCGCTCCAGCGAACGCTGGTGCATGCGTAGCGCATCCTCGATGAGTTCGGCGGGGCTCATGGTGTCCACCACACCTGACACGCTCGCGTAAGTCTGCTGCATGGCCACGATGTCCTTGATGTGGTCCACGTTCTTCTGCAGGCCGTCGAGTTCCTCGGCGAGCTTGGCCTGCTCCGCGCCCAGGTGGCGCGAGAGGTCGTTCAGGAAGGGCGGGACCTGTCGAGCGCGCTTGTCCTCGCTGAAGAAGCGGGGCAGGTCCGCCTCGTTGTCGCGGATGAGCTGGCAAAGCTTGGCCAGGCTTCCGAGGCGTGAGTTGCGCAGGGTGGTTGCCATCACGGAGGCGGACACGTTCACGCTGTTGAGCACGTTGCCGATGTTGTGCAGGACGCCCGCCGCCATCTCGGCCATGCCCGCCTGGTGGGAGGCGGTCATGAGCTGCTTGTGCACGCGATCGACCTCCTGCTCGGCCTTCACCCTTTCCACCATCTCGCGCTTGAGGCTCTGGTTTGCCAGCGAGAGCTCGGCCGTGCGTTCGTCGACACGCTGCTGGAGCTGCCGCTCCCTGGCGCGCAGGGCGCTGACACGAGCACGGTGCGCAGCGAACACCAGTCCGCCGCAGCCCAGCACGCACAGGGCGAGGAACCAGGCAGTCTGGTGAAAATAGGGATGCACCTTCACCTGCATCGTGGCTCCCTGGTAGTTCCAGATGCCGTCGTTGTTGCAGGCGATCACCCGGAACGTGTAGTTGCCCGGGGGGATTCGGGTGTAGTGGGCCGTGCGTTGCCTGCCCGATTCCACCCAATCCGACTCGTAGCCCTCGAGCCGGTACATGAAGTGCACGCGCTCCGGCACCAGCATGCTCAGCGCCGTGAAAATGAAGTCCACCTTCTCGGTTCCTGCGGCGATTTCCAGCCGGGCGTCACTGCCCTTCAGCCGTTTGCCGTCCACCACGAGCCCCTCGATCAACACAGGCGGGGGAGTGGTGTTGCGCCGCAGCTCCGAGGGCCTGACAGCCACCACACCCTGCTTCGTCGCGAACCACAGCGTTCCGTCCGGGGACTTGCTCGCCGTGGGCTGGTAGCGGTGCATGCATTCGTCGATCTTCATGCCGTCGTCACTCGTGAAGACCTCGCAGCGCGCCTGTTCCACGCGCCCGCTGCCCACCTCGTTGAGTTGTGCCGTCGACACCCGGAAAATGCCGCGCGGGCAGCTGATCCAGAGATCGTCCCGCTCGTCGATCTCGACCGAGAAGACCTGGTTTGAGAAGAGCCCCTCCTTCGTGCCGAAGGTGAAGGCCTTGTCCTCAAAAAGGCGGATGAGCCCTCCGCGCTGGGAGGCGAGCCAGTACACTCCCTTGCTGTCCTCGTTGAGCGTGGTGATCCAATGGTCGTCCATGCCCGGCACGATCACGGTCCGGAAACAGGTCGGACTTTGGGGAAACTGGCGGTACCAGCCACCGTTGGAGTCCTCGCCCACCTGGCCGATGTAGCGTGTCGCCTGGCCGTTCTTTAGTTTCCACAAGCCGTCGAAGGTGCTCAGGCAGATCGACCCGTCGCTCATGCGGCGTGAACTCTGCACGTGGAAGGGCGAGGTGAAGGGTTTGCCATCTGCCAGCCGGTAGAGTTCCAGCTTGCCCGGCTTCCAGCGCCGGAGGCCCATGTTGTTGATCGGCGTGATGACGAAACCGTCGCCGTCGGCGATGATGGAGGAGATCCACACGGTGGGCACGCCCGCCTCGGGCCCGTAGCGCGTCACCTGATCGTCCTTGATATTGACGATCTGGCCCGTGGTGGCGACCCAAAGGCTGCCGTCAGGGCCCACACAGGAGGGCCCGTCAAAGAGGGGGTCGAGGCGCATGGCCTGACCGCCTTTCAGCCGCGTGATGCCATTGGGGTCGCCGGCACTGAAGATGTACACGCTGCCGTCCGGCGTGGCCCTGACCGAAGGGGTCAGGTTGCCGATGATGCCTTCCTCAGTGGTCCAGGGTACCAGCTTGACGTCCTTGAACCGGTGCAGCCCTTCGTCGGTGCCCACCCAGAGGCTTCCCTCCCGGTCCTCCATCAGGGCGGCGACGTTTTTGAGGGGGATGCGGTCCGAGGATCCGATGGGGGACATGAGCCCGTCCTTGAAACGATGCAGGCCTGCGGCACTGCCGATCCAAAGGTCATCATTGCGGTCCTCGTAAAGGGACATGATGTTGGCACCCAGCAGCCCGACCTCCTTGCCATAGATGTGGGTCTTTTCCTCGACCAGCGCGGTGAGGTGATTGGAGGTTCCGATCCAGGCCGCCCCTCTCGAGTCCACCAGCAGGCACGCGCTCACCAGGTTTCTGTCGTCAATCGTGGATTTCCACTCGCCGTTTTCCTGGTACTCGACACTGCCGTGCGTGGCGGCCCAGATGCGGCCCTTGCGGTCGCGTGAGAGCCCGCAGATGAACTGCCGGCGGGTCGCCTGCTGCAGGTGTTGTCCGTTTTCACCGAGCAGATACAGGCGGGTGGGGGTGCCGAAGAGCAATTTGCCCTCGGCATTGAGTTGCATGCACTGGATGCTCGGGTCGCTGCTCCCCATGTCGATGGTGGTGAGCCGTCCCCCCTTGAGCAGCCGGATGCCATTGGAGCGGGTGCCTATCCAGAGGGTGTTGCCGGGGCCTGGACAGAGAGCCTGGATGGGTTCGCTGCTGTTCGGATCGGTCTCATCGGTGGGGATCGGGGTGAAGGTCAGGCCGTCGAAACGCACCAAGCCGGCCGTTGTGCCGAGCCAGATATAGCCGTCATCGGTCTGGGCGATGCATTGGATGCCGCTTGAGGGAAGGCCTTCGTGGCGCGACCAGGTGTCATGCGCGTACTGGCTGAGGGAGAGGGCGGGGTTGAGTGCGAGCAGCGGGGCAATGCACAAGCACCAAACCAAGAGGCAGTTCAGGGGGAGGGAACTGAAACGCTGGTTCGACGGGGGCCCTGGGGGATGTCGTGTGGGGACGTCGGAGTGGCTCAAGTAGCGCCTTTAATCGGCGCGTAGGCTGCCAAAGTTAACCTTCCCGGTTTATGTAAGAAAAGCCTTACAGGCTGGGAGGCGTTCAATTATTTTTGTGAAAAAGAATCTCGCAGCACTTGACTGCGCGTTGCACAACCTTTGCACCCCAAACCCCACGGGTCGTCCCTCGTGTCACCCCCTCGAGGCCGTGGACAATCGCATACCCCCCATCGTTAGCTTACCCCATGGACATTCATACGCTGCTGATGCTGCTGGCCGCTGTCACCGTGATCTGGCTGATCTGTGCCCCGCACAAACAGATCCAGGATGACGATCAAAAGGCGGATTCCAAACATGCGGATTCGACCTCGCCCACAGAGGCAGCGTCGTCGCACGACATTTCCATCCCTCTCTGACTGGTATTTGGGACTGGGGCGGCCCCTGTTTGGGTCGCCTTTTTTGTGCCCGCTGCTCGGCAGCAGGGCACAGACCCGTCTGAGCCCCGCAGGGGGCAGGCGGGTCAGCGCTGATGCAGCGCCGCATCCACGGCGATCGCCTTGCAGTTCTTCAGGTCCAGCTTGCCGCTGCCCAGTAGCGGAATCTTGTCCACCTTGTGGATCAGTCGCGGGACCCAGAGGGAGGGCATGCCTGCCTTTTGAAGGACTTCGCGCAGGCTTTCGATGGTGATGTCCTGCGTGGTCACGAGCACAAGCTGCTCGCCCTTGATCGGGTCGGGCACGCCCACGATGGCCAGCAGGGGCGCCTCCGCCGCCTCCCATCCAAAGGATTCGATGATCTTCTGCTCCACGGTGCCATGGGGCACCATTTCGCCGCCGATCTTTGAGAAACGGGACAGGCGCCCCTCAATGTAGAGGAAGCCGTCGTGGTCGAAGCGGCCCAGGTCTCCGGTCACGAACCAGCCATCGCGGAAGGCGGCGGCGGTCTTCTCCTGGTCCTTCAGGTAGCCCCCGAAGACGTTGTCGCCCTTCAGCCAGAGCATGCCGGTGCTGTCCATGGGCAGCTCCTCTTCTGTCTCGGGGTGCATGATGCGGGCGGTCATGCCCGGCATGAGGCGGCCCACTGAACCCAGGCGTTTGCCATATTGGTATTCGGAGGCCAGCTGGGAGGACTGCGGGTCGGGCTGGTTGACGTTGGTGACGGGCGAGGTCTCGGTGATCCCGTAGCCCTGCATGATCTCGATGTGAAACTCGTGCAGGAAGGCCTGGTAGAGGTCGAGCGGCAGCTTCTCGGCACCCGACACCACCAGTTCGAGCGAGCGCAACTCGCGGGAGCTGGCTTTCTTGAGGAAGGGGCGGATGAAGGTGGGGGCGCCCACCATCACGGTCGCCTGCTCCTCGCTGATGGCATCGATGATGCGGCGCGTGTCGAGGGGGCTGGGCACCGACACCACGCGGCAGCCGCGCAGGATGGGATACCAGAGGGTGACCGTGCAGCCGAAGCTGTGGAAGACGGGCAGGCATGCGATCAGGGTCGCCGAGCTCGGCAGGATCGAGGTGGAGGAGACCTGCGAGCAATTGGCCAGGATGTTGCGGTGCGTGAGCACGACGCCCTTGGGCTCGCCGGAGCTGCCGCTGGTGAACAGCAGCGAGATCTCCTCATTGTCGCCCACGGTGGGCAGCTTCATCAGGCGGGCCACCCATTGGTTGGGCA
>JAHFTI010000113.1 GCA_023265535.1 Opitutaceae bacterium | reverse complement strand
TCTTCTCCCACCTGGCGAACATCGGCGACGCGAAGTCCCTCGCCATCCACCCGGCGAGCACGACGCACTCGCAGCTGACGGCGGAGGAGCAGGTGAGCTCCGGTGTATCCGCGGATTACATACGCCTCTCGCTGGGCATCGAGGACTTCGCGGACCTGCAGCGCGACCTCGAGCAGGCGCTGGCGAAGGCCTGAGGCGCGCGATGCGCCTCGACGGCTCCACGGTCTGGATCACGGGCGCCTCCTCGGGCATCGGGGAGGCGCTGGCGCGCGAGCTGGCGGCGCGGGGCGCGACGCTGGTGCTGAGCGCGCGGCGCGCGGGGGAGCTGGAGCGCGTGAGGGCGGGGCTGCCGAGGGCGGCGAGCCACCTCGTGCTGCCGCTGGACCTGGAGCGGCCGGAGGGCTTCGCGGAGGCGGTATCCAAGGCCTGGATACACACGGGCGCGGTCGACGCGCTGGTGAACAACGCGGGCGTGAGCCAGCGCGGTCTGGCGGCGGAGACGCCGATGGAGGTGGGCCGCCGCATCCTGGAGATCGGCTACTTCGGGCCCGTGGGCCTGACGCAGGCCCTGCTGCCGCGGCTGAGGGCGCGGGGGGCGGGGCGCGTGGTGGTGGTGAGCAGCGTGATGGGCTACGTGGGCACGCCGATGCGCTCGAGCTACGCGGCGGCCAAGCATGCGCTGCACGGCTATTTCGACTCGTTGCGCGCGGAGCTGTGGCGCGAGGGCGTGGGCGTGACGATCGCCTGCCCCGGCTACGTGCGCAGCCGCGTGTCCGAGAACGCCCTCACGGCGAGCGGGGCTCCCCAGGGGCGCAGCGACCGCCCCTCGCGGCGCGGCATCAGCTGCGAGCGTTGCGCGCGGGCGATTGCGAGGGCAATGGAGCGCGACCGCGACGAGGTCCACGTGGGCGGCACCGAACTCGCCGGCATCTGGCTGCAGCGCCTGCTGCCCTCGCTCTTCAGGCGGATCGTGCGAAAAATGGACTTTGGCCAGGAGCGCCGCATGAAGGCCCCCTGAGCTCCCTCCCCCACCTTCAATCAACGCCCCCTCCCAAACCAGTCCCCCGACCTCCGTCTCCCCACCTTACACCCTCTGCCGCAGCAGCGGCACCCTCCGAAGCTGCGCCAGCAGCGAAGGAGGGCGAAATCCCCCTTTCCATGCATTCCATCTCCACCCGCACAGGCGACGAAGGCCTGACCGGCCTGCTCTACGGCCAACGCGTCCCGAAGGACCACCCGCAAATCGAGGCGGTGGGCTGCTTCGACGAATTCAATTCCGCGCTCGGCGTGGCGAAGGCGAACTGCCCCGTGCCCGAGCGGCGCGCCGAGCTGGAGCGCGTGCAGAAGGAGCTCGTGGCGCTCATGGGCGAAGTGGTGTGCGCCGAGGAGAATGCGGAGCGTTACGCGTCGTCCAAGTTTGAGAAGATCGACGAGGCCTGCCTCGCGCGCATGGACGCGGGTGTGGCGGCGCTGGAGGCGAAGAAACTCAATTTTGACGGCTGGGCCACGCCCGGCGCCAACGCCCATGCGGCGTCGCTCGACTTGGCGCGCGCCATGGGGCGCAGGGCCGAGCGCAGGTTGGTAACCCTTGCCAGCCATGGGAAAACAATCCGGCCGGTCACGCGCCAATACGTGAACCGCCTCTGCGACCTGCTCTGGCTGATGGCCAGGGACGCCGAAACCGGCACCTGAGGCATGCTTCCTGCTAAAGACCCTCAAAATCAACCATAAGACAGGCTGAAGCGGGAGAATCGTCCTTAAGTCCAATCCTTGGCTTGTGGGGGGATCCCCTTTCGCTACAGTCCGGCAACACTATCGTGACAATTCCGGGGGTGGCTTGACGCCCTGCAGGCAATTGTACTGCCTTAAAGACCTATAAGCCAGCACGCCAACGCCGGAATATTCCGGTGAGGGCCCTCACATCATACTCACATACCATGCATCGTTCCAAGCTCCTCAAAGGACTGCACATCGGAGTGCTCGCCACCTGCCTCGCGGCTCTGCCCGCCGTTTACGGCCAGGTGATGACCACCTCTTCGCTCACCGGTTCCGTCGAAACCCAACAAGGCCAGTCCATCAAGGGCGCCGAGCTCACGGTCACCCACCAGCCCACCGGCACGGTGTACAAGATCAGCAGCCGCGCTGACGGCAGCTTCTCGCTCAACGGCCTTCGTCCCGGCGGTCCCTACAGCGTCGAGGTCAACTCCGAGGGCAACCGCCCGGCCGTCCTCAACGAGGTCTACCTGGAAATCGACAAGGGCGCCAACCTGGTGCTGCGCGTCAATCCCGCCGATGTGACGGTGATGGACAAGTTCGAGGTCTCCTCGAACCCCATGGACCAGCTCTTCAACGCCGAGCAGAGTGGCAGCGCCACCTTCGCCAACGCGAAGCAGATCGACGACATGCCCACCGGCGACCGCTCCATCAACGGCCTCGCCCGCATGGACGCACGCATCACCTACAACCGCGATCCGCAGGACCGCGCCATCTCGGTGTCCGGCCTGGGCAACCGCTACAACCTGATCCAGGTTGACGGCGTCAACGCCTCCGACCCCTTCGGCCTGAACAGCAACAACACGGCCGCCGAGCGCAATGTCATCCCGCTCGACTCCCTGGACTCCCTCTCGATCAACACCGCCCCCTACAACGCCCGCAATGCCGGCTTCGTGGGCGCCCAGATCAACGCCATCACCAAGAGCGGCACCAACGAGTTCAAGGGTTCCGCCTACTACACCTACCGCGCCGCCAACGGCGAGGTGTTCGGCAGCGACTTCCGCATGGTCGGCGAGTGGCTCGACGGCAACCTGTCCACGATTTCGAACTACACCGAGCGCACCATGGGCGCCACCCTCGGCGGCCCGATCCTCAAGAACAAGCTCTTCTTCTACATCTCGTGGGAGAAGGTGAACGAGGACCGCATCGCCCAGCGCCCCACCGCCGCCGTGGCCGACGCCACCCTGCAGCAGATCATCACCAAGGCCAAGGAGCTCGGCTTCGAGCCCGGCAATGCAACCCCACCCTCGGGCAACAAGCTGAAGGATGACAACGTCATCGTGAAGCTGGACTACCAGATCAACAGCCAGCACCGCGCCACGCTGCGCTACAACGAGGTTGCCTCCTCGCGCCCCACCTACCCGAACTTCGGCTCGGGCGCCGCTCAGAACAACTTCTCCTTCGACTCCGCCTGGTACGCCCAGAGGATCAGCAACAAGGCCATCATCGGCCAGCTGATCAGCACCTGGAACGACCGCCTCAGCACGGAAGTCTCGATCTCGCGCGCCAAGTACCACAGCGAGCCCAAGAACAACACCCGTCAGCCCTACGTCGAGGTGCAGAACGTGCCGGTCCCCAACACGACCAACACGGCCTACGTCACCTTCGGCACCGAGAACAGCCGCCACTTCAACATTCTCGACACCACGACAGACACGGCTGAACTCTTCGGCACCTACCAGCTGACCGACAAGCACACCCTGCAAAGCGGCGTGCAGTTTGAGAAAGCGGACATCTTCAACGCCTTCGTCCAGAACGCCCTCGGCTACTACCGCTACGAGTCGCTCAACGACTTCCTCACCAAGGCCGCCACCGGTGGCGCCTACGAGACCTCGGCCCCGGGCACGACCTCCTACACCTACAACAAGTTCAACGCGGGGGTGGATCCGGCAGCGACCTTCACCGAGTCCAACCTCGGTCTCTTCATCAACGACCGCTGGAAGCCCGTGCACGGCCTGAGCGTCGACTTCGGCCTTCGTATGGACGTCGCCAGCCTGCCTGACGCCATCCCGTACAACTCGCTCTTCGAAACGACGTTCGGTGCTCGCAATGACAAGAGCTACGATGGCTCGAAGATCATCCAGCCCCGCATCGGCTTCAACTGGCAGCCCGACCTCAAGCACCGCACCGTGGTGCGTGGTGGCGTCGGCCTGTTCTACGGCCGCGCCCCGCGCGTCTGGATCTCGAACAGCTACTCCAACACGGGTATGAACTACACCTCATACACCGCGGGCACGAGCTCCACCAACGTGATGCCGGCGATCTCCGCCAACCCCGACAACCAGCCGGTCTCGGGCAGCGCCTCCGCCACCCAGCAGGTCGCTTTCCTCGACAAGGATTTCGAGCTTCCCTCGCGCTGGAAGGCCAATCTCGCCATCGATCGCGAGCTCGGCTTCTGGAACCTGAAGGGCAGCATCGAGGCCGAGTGGACCAAGGTGAAGAGCGACATCTTCTACCAGAACATCAACCTGGCTGAAACCGGCGTCGGTCCCGACGGCCGCAAGATGTACTTCAACGCTTACAACGCCGCCACGATCAGCGGCACGGGCTCCGTGTCCGGCGGCTCCTCCGGCACCCGCCTCGTGAGCACCCTGTTCACGAACCGCATCATCAAGCTGGCGAACACCGACCAGGGCACCACGCAGGCGATCACCTACTCCCTCGAGCGTCCGCGCAAGAGCGACGGTTGGACCTGGAAGGCCAGCTACGTGAAGACCCACGCCAAGGAAGTGCTCTTCGGCACCTCCTCGGTCGCCGCCTCCAACTGGAACAACCGTTCGGTGTTCAACACCAACGAGGCCGAGCTCTCCAGGGCCACCCTCGAGGTCACCGACAAGCTCCTCCTGAACATCACCAAGGACCTTCAGCTCTTCAAGGGCTACAGGACCACCTTCTCGATGCTCTACGAGGGCCGCAGCGGTTATCCCTTCAGCTTCGCCTTCTCCGGCGACGCCAACGGCGACAGCCAGTCCGGCAACGACCTGCTCTACGTGCCCGTCCGCGGCGACACCAGCAAGGTTCGCTTCGCCACCGGCACCGACGAGGCCAACTTCTGGACCATCGTCGATCGTTTCGGCCTGAAGCAGGGTGAGACCGTCAAGGCCAATGCCCAGACCTATCCCTGGGTCAACCAGTTCGACGTCAGCGTGAAGCAGGACGTAAAGCTGCCCGGCTGGAAGCACAAGCTGGTCCTCGGCGTCGACATCCTCAACATCGGCAACCTGCTCAACGACAAGTGGGGCCTGATCCGCGGCAGCAACCAGTTCTTCGTCCGCCGCGAGAACGTCGCCACCGTCACCTACGATGGTGTGAACAAGCAGTACATCTACAGGTCGGTCAGCTCCGCCCTGGCGAACAACAGCTTCAACGCCTCCACGGGCCGTGGCGAACCCGCAGCCACCCGCTGGACGGTGCTCTTCACCGCCAAGTACGAGTTCTAAGCTCCGGCAAGTTTATCAAATCAAAGGCCGCCCTTCACCGGGCGGCCTTTTTTCATAACGGTCATAACGGGGTCATGCTTTACCTTTTACCCAAGCCTTGGGGGCATAACGGGGTCACGTCTTGAGACTTGACACGCAACCGGGCGAGCCCGGTTGCGTGTCAAGTGTCAAGACGTGACCCCATGCCTTTCAGAACCCCATCTCCACGACCTTTTCGATCTCCGGGGCCAGGCTCTGGTGCACGGGACAGGTATGCGCTGCGCGCTCCAGGATCTCCATGGGCACGGCGCGGGCTGCCTCGGGCAGCTTCAGCTTCAGGTGCAGGCGCGCCACCTTGCGCGGGGGCTGGGCGGTCATTTCCTTGGTGACGACGTAGCTCATGCCAGCCAGATCCACACCGCGTGTGCGTGCGGCCATGGCCATGATGGTGCAGACGCAGGTCGCAAAGGCCGTCGCCAGCAGGTCGGTGGGGGAAAAGGCCTCGCCCTTGCCCTGGTTGTCCTTGGGAGCGTCGGTGACCAGCTCCATGCCGGAGGGGCCGTGTTTCGCAGCACAATGAAGGCTGCCCTGATATTCGCCGGTGATGGTGACCATGCCCTTGCATGGGGTAAAGCGGCCCCAATTTCAATTCTCCAAGCAAGGGCGGCGTGCCGATAAGTCTCCTGATCACCGGGAAATCCCCCCTAAGCACCGCCTGTCCATGAATCCCCCGCACTCCTCCGGCGCGAGCTCCCTTTCATCGCAGACAAGGGACGGGAGGATCGTGAGCAATGCCATGCTGGCAATGGGGGTGGCGATCATCGCCATTCTCAGCGTCCTCGGCGTGGCCTGGAGGACCCAGACCATCATTCTGGAGCACAAGGAATACCTGACGGAGAATGCCAGCAACCTTGCCCAAAACATCAACCCTGTCCGGCTTCGACAGCTCAGCTTCACCCAGGCCGACAAACAGAAGCCCGAATTCCAAAGGCTGCGCAGGCAGATGATCGCGTACAGCGATTACGCCAGTCTGCGCTCCATCTACACTCTCAGGGAACGGGAGGGAAAACTGTATTTCGGCCCCGAGAGCATTGCAGAAAACGACCCCTTGGCATCGCCCCCCGGCACCCTGTACCAGAATCCGCCGGTGGAGTTGCTTACCCTGACCAGGAATCCTGGTACAATCTGCATCGGCCCCTACACCGATGAATACGGCAGCTTCATCTCTGCCTACAGCACAGTGATCGACCCCATCACCAACGAGGTGCTTGCCACGATCGGCGTGGACCTGCCCGAGCAGGATTGGCTGCGTGAGATCAGGAATGGCCAGAAGGGCGTCGTCATGCTCGGCACCACCCTGTGCGGCCTGCTGGTGCTGGCCGCGTTGCTCCTGCGCAGGCTCCTGAGCCGACTTCCTCCGACTTCCCGTTTCAAGCAGCCCCATGCGCTTGGACTCCTGATCCTCCTGTACGGAATCCTCCTCACCACCCTGCTTGGAGTGGCCACCCGCGACCTTGATGTCCGGGCCATGTCGACGGAATTCGGCCGCCTGGCCAGCCTCAAGTCCACCAGCGTGGAACACAGCTTCGTGGGGCTGAGACGCGATCTCCAGTCCATCGCGCGCTTCATCGAGCAATCGGAGGTCGTGACCCACGAGGAGTTCCAAAAGTTCACGGCCCCCCTGGTGTCAGCCTACGGAATACGGAGCTGGGAATGGGTCCCAAGGATCACGGAGGACAGACGCGAGGAGCTCGAAAGGACCGTCCGGAGCGAAGGGCATCCCGACTACCTGATCCACGACAAGAGCCCGCAGGGACTGCTCCAGCCCGCCCCGCCGCGGAATCTCCACTTTCCAGTGGCCTACGTGAGCCCGCATGTGGGCAACGAAGCCGCGCTGGGCTATGACATGGCAAGTGAACCCCTGCGTTACGCCACGCTGACCAGCGCGGCGAATGAACGCCTCACCACCGGAACGCCCCCCCTGCGCATCATCCAGGACACCGAAGGGCAAAAGGGAATGCTGGTCATGGAGCCTGTCTACTCAGGGGAGGGACAACACCGGGGCTTCGCACTCGGAGGGATCATTTTCCAGAACATCATCGACCACGCGATCACGCCGCGCGACTCCCAGCGGAACCTGATGGAAGTCCACCTGTTGGACGTGACAACGAAAGGTCCGGCAGTCGAGCTGGCGAGCTACCCCCGCCACATCAACAGCGCCCCGCCCACTTAGAGTGTCGGCGCGATCGGTCCCGTGTTCCAGGTACGACCGATCTTCATCTTCGGACGCACCTGGGCGGTGATCACCCACCCCACGCCCGACTACTTCAGGGAGCGCCGTTTCGGCAACGCCCCCGTGGTCCTGGCAGCCGGATGCCTGCTGAGCGTGCTCTGCGCCTGGATAGGCCTGATTACCTCCCGCCGCCGCGAGCAACTCGAACAGACCGTGCGCGAACGCACCCGCGAGCTCCAGGAGAAGGAGCTGCGCCTGGACCGCGCCATCACGGGCACGGGCATGGGCCTGTGGGATTGGGACATCAGGACGGGACAGATCATCGTCAACGAACGCTGGGCCGACATCGTCGGGATGGAGCTGCGCGAGGTGATCCCTCTCACCATCGGAAAACTCAAGGAACTCTGCCATCCCGACGACCGGGACCGCGTGGAGTGGGCGCTGCGCCAGCACCTGCAGGGCACCACTCCCGACTATGACATGGAATGCCGCCTCAGGCACAGGAATGGCGAGTGGATCTGGGTGCGCGACCGCGGCAGCCTGGCCGAGCGCGACGCCGAGGGCCGCCCCACGCGCATGGTGGGCACGCACGTCGACGTGACGCGGCGCAAGCTGGCCGAGGAGGGACTCACCGCGCTGGTCAAGCGGCTCCAGCACCAGACCGAGCTGGTGTCGCACATGGCGACCTCACCGTTCATGCTCAATGGCGACATCGGCAGGCTTGCCAACGACATGACGGCGGCGGTGGCGCAGGCCTTCGGCTTCTCGCGCGTGAGCCTCTGGCTCTTCGACCGCGAGTCACGGCTGCTGACCTGCACGGACCTCTACGAGCTGGCGAGCTACAGCCACAGCTCGGGCATGCAGCTGCTGCACGCGGAATTCCACAACGAGTTTGAGATCCTGCGCAGGGAACGCTACGTCGACGCCTCGGACGTGCTCACCGACCCGCGGGTGGCGGGCTACCGGGACAGCTACTGCATCCCGAACGGCATCAGCTCCATGCTCGACGGCGTGATCCGGCTCGAGACCCGCGCGCTGGGCGTGCTCTGCTTCGAGTACGTGGGCAGGAGGCACACCTGGGAGGCGGACGAGGCCGCCTTCATCTGCCGCCTCGCCGACCAGTTCAGCCTCTCGATCGCCAACCAGGAGAAGCGGACGGCCGAGGTGGCGCTGCACGGCACGCTCGAGAAGCTCGGTGTATCCAACCAGCGACTACAGGCTTCCCTGAACGAGGCGAGCCTGCTCGCGCGCAAGGCCCAGGAGGCGAGCCGCGCCAAGAGCGAGTTCCTGGCCAACATGAGCCACGAGATCCGCACCCCCATGAACGGCGTGCTCGGCATGATAGACCTGCTGATGGACACGGACCTCGACGAGCGGCAGCGGCACTTCGCTGAGACGGCGCACAACAGCGGCACCGCCCTGCTCTCGGTGATCAACGACATCCTGGACTTCTCCAAGATCGAGGCGGGCAAGCTGGAGCTCGAGCTGATCCCCTTCAGCCTGCATGAGCTCATCGGGTCCGTCTGCTCCCTTTGCAGGGAACCGGCGCGCCAGAAGAACCTGAAGCTGCACCACACGATCGACGAGCGCATCCCCGACCGCCTGGTGGGCGACCCCGCGCGCCTGCGCCAGGTGCTGCTCAACCTCGTCAGCAACGCCCTCAAGTTCACGAACAGGGGCGAGGTCCTGGTCGCGGTGCAACGCATGCACTCTGCCGCCGACAGCGGCCTGGTGCGCTTCGTCGTGCGGGACACGGGCATCGGCATCCCGCAGGCCAAGATCGGCCAGCTCTTCCAGGCCTTCACGCAGGCCGACAGCTCCACCACGCGCAAGTACGGCGGCACCGGCCTGGGACTGGCGATCTGCAAGCAGCTTGCCATGCTCATGGGCGGCAACGTGCACGTGATCAGCACCGAGGGGCTCGGCTCCGAGTTCTCCTTCACGGCGCGGCTCGAGCCGGTCGACAGCGGCAGGGGCGAGGAGGGAAGCACCGCCGAGCCCAGGCCGCGCGTGGGCAGGCCGGCGAAGCAGGGCACGAGCCCTGCGCGCATCCTGCTCGTAGAGGACAACGCCACCAACCAGGAGGTCGCCGGCGGCATCCTCTCCAAGCTCGGCTACCCCAACCTCACCATCGCCTCCACCGGCATCGAGGCCCTGAAGCTGCTCAACACACGCGTGTTCGACATCGTGCTCATGGACCTGCATATGCCGGACATGGACGGCATCGAGATCACGCGCCGGCTGCGCACCCCGGGCGCCGGCGCCATCGTGCCGGAGATGCCGGTCGTGGCCATTACCGCCTGCGCCATGCATGGCGACCAGCAGCGCTGCCTCGAGGCCGGCATGAACGACTACATCTCGAAGCCGG
>JAHFTI010000112.1 GCA_023265535.1 Opitutaceae bacterium | reverse complement strand
GATGAACGCACCGAAGTCGGTGATGTTCTTGACGATACCCTTGCGGACCTGGCCGGGCTGGATGCTGTCGAGGAGGTTGCGGCGCTTCTCGGAACGCTGCTGCTCGATGAGCTCGCGGCGGGAGAGGACGATGTTCTTGCGCTCGAGATTGATCTTGAGGACCTTGAAGTCGTAGGTCTGGCCCACGTACTGATCGAGGTTCTTCGGGGGCTGGATGTCGATATGGGAGGCGGGCAGGAAGCTGTCGACGCCGATATTGACGATGAGTCCGCCCTTGACCTTGGCCTTGACGCGGCCAGTGGCCACGGAGCCTTCGGGGAAGCGCTGGAGAATGTTATCCCAATTCTTCTTCTGCTCGGCCTTGTCGAACGAGACGATCGGGTTGCCGTTCTTGTCTTCGTTCTTCTCGAGGTAGACATCAATCGACTGACCGATCTGGAGGTCGCCGATGTCCATGAACTCGGAGGCCGAAATGACGGCCTCGGCCTTGCCGCCGATGTCGACAACGACGTCGTTCTGGCGGATTTCAGTGATGACGCCCGGGATGATATTGCCTTCCTTCAGGTTACCGAAGGAGGACTGGGCGAGGAGGTCTTGCATCGTAGCACTCATGACACGTGGTGCGAAGGACCGTCACCTACTCCAGGATGGCGATCCACCGCTAGGTGGCCGTTGGGCCACATTGGTTGGTGGTTTTGACTGACGAAATCAGACCGGCGGGAGCGTGCGGCGGACGCCGGCTGAACCGATGGAAATGCCGCAAGCTGACAGGCTCTTCCGGAAAGCCGGAAGAGCGCAAGCGGGAAAAAGCACAAATCAGGGTTTTGCGACCGAAGCGGCGGGCGCGGCGGGGGCGGCCAGGGCGCTCTCGGGCAGAAGTTTCTCAATGGCCCTGAAATACACCTCATAGAGGGGGGTGTCGTAAAGCGGGGTCTCGGTGGCCATCCCGGCCCCCTTGTTGAAATCATCCTCGATGATCTCGCTGAAGGCGGCGCGCACCTGGACGCCCTCCCCCACCTGCTCGAGGTAGACCTTCAGAAGCACCTGGCGGCTGCCCTTCAGGCCGTTCTCGGACTGGCGGGAGCTGATGGCCTCGAGCGTGCCCTGGGCGGCGCCGGAACGGGTGACCTTGAAGCCGAGGGCACCGACGGCGGTCTTGGCGGCGGCATGCACGTCGCGCTGCTGTCCGGCATAGACCTTCGTCACACCTGCACTGCGGGCATGGAAACGCTCACCCATGCGGTCGCTGACAGAGCTCATGGATTCACAGCCGGCGAAAGCGAGGGCGCCGACACAAAGGAGCAGGGGAAGCAGTTTATTCATGCTGAAAAAAGGAGACCGGAGAGAGGAAGGGGGCGAGCAAAAGGGGCGGCCCGGGAGGCCGCCCCTTTCACACACACACTACAACTAAAACAAAGACTCAGCGTACGGGAAGCACGATGTAACGGAACACACCGCGATAGTACACATAGAGCAGGTTGTTGCCGCCCTTCTTGAGGTTCTGGCGGGCCTCCTCGACCGTTTTCACGGGCTGGCGGTTGACCTCGATGATGACAAGGCCGGGTACCAGGCGTTCAAGGTAGGGAGACTTCTCGCTGACGTCCTGGACGACGAGTCCTTCAATGTTGCGATCGATGTCGAGCTGCTTGCGAACCTCGCTGCTCAGGGGCGCCACGGTGATGCCGGGAAGGAGTTCATTGCCCGACGAGGCATCGAGGCGTCCGAGCGTGACATTGACCGACTGCTCCTTGCCTTCGCGCAGGAAGGTGACCTTGACCACGGTGCCGGGCGTCATCTGGGCCACGCTCAGGCGCAGCTCATTGATGCTGGTGATGGGCTTGTCGTTGATGCTGATGATGACATCCTCGCGCTTGATGCCGGCCTTGGCGGCGGGGCCGTCGGCGGGCTGCAACTGCTGCACGAGAACGCCCTGCTGGCCTTTCTTGATGCCGAGCGTCTCGGCGAGGGCGGGATCGTCATTCACGTTGATGCCGGAGACGCCGAGCAGGCCGCGCTGAACGACGCCGTCGTTGGCGATCAGGTTGTTCATGGTGGCGGCTGCAAGGTTCACCGGAATGGCGAAGCCGATGCCGATGTTGCCGCGCGACGGGGAAATGATGGCGGTGTTGATGCCGACGAGGCGGCCCTTGGCATCGACGAGGGCGCCACCCGAGTTGCCCATGTTGATGGCGGCATCGGTCTGGATGAAGCTCTCGTAGCCGAGCTCGGTGCCGTTTTCGCTGAGGAGGCCGAGGTTGTTGCGGCCGACAGCGGAGACGATGCCCATGGTGACGGTCTGGCCGACGCCGAGAGGATTGCCGAGGGCGAAGACCACGTCGCCCACACGGATCTTGTCGCTGTCGGCAAGGGGGACCACGGGAAGCTTCTCACCGTCGATCTTGATCACGGCGACGTCCGTCTTAGGATCGGCACCGATGAGCTTGGCGATCATCTCGCGACCGTCGGACAGGGCGACCTTGAGCTCGTCCGCGCCCTCGATGACGTGGTTGTTGGTCAGGATGTAGCCGTCGGGGGAGATGATGACACCGGAGCCCAGTCCCTGCTGCTTGGACTCCTTCTCGGGAGCCTCGCCAAAGAACTGGCGGAACATCGGGTGAACCTGGATCTGGCTGCGCACGATCTTAGTGGAGTGCACGGAGACGACGGCCTTTTGCACAGGCTCGATGACGTCGGCGTAACTCGTCACCATGCCGGGTTTCGCGCCCTGGGACACCGGGGAGGGATCCAAGGTGAGCGTGGGTTTCTTGAGCTCGGCGTCCTTGGCGCTGAGGCATAGGGTGGCGCCGGCAAGAAAGAGGGAACAGGAAACAAAACGATACAGGTGATTTTTGTTCATGTGGGAGCCCCCTTGACACAGGGGGACGAGATAATGTTCCGGCAGGCCGATGGATGCAAGTGAAGGGATGCTTTCACAAAAAAACCTCCCCGGTCAGGAGGAGGTCTTGGAAGCTGCTGCGAAGCGCTACGCTGATCTCAGAACCCCTTGATTCGGAACAGGCTGGTAACACTCTCGTTGCTGTTGATGCGCAGGATCGCCTGACCGAGGATGTCGGCCACGCTGAGCACCTTGATGGGCAGGCCGCGGGTGTCGAGCGGGACGGTGTCGGTGGTGATGAGCTCGTCGATGATCCCGGAGCGAAGGCGCTCGTAGGCGACCTCGTTGAGAATGCAGTGGCTGACGGCGGCGCGGATGCTGCGGGCGCCGCTGGCGCGGAGCATCTTGGCGGCTGCGGTGAGCGTGCCAGCGGTCTCGGTGATGTCGTCGACGAGGAGCACGTCGCAATCCTTCACATCACCGACCACGCTGATGGCCTCGACGGTGGTGGCGTTCTTGCGCTTCTTGGCGACGAGGCCCAGGCCGGCCCCGAGGGAGTCGGCGTAGGCGGC
This sequence comes from Opitutaceae bacterium, assembly GCA_023265535.1. Classification (GTDB taxonomy): domain Bacteria; phylum Verrucomicrobiota; class Verrucomicrobiia; order Opitutales; family Opitutaceae; genus MWDT01. The sequence goes on along the minus strand of JAHFTI010000112.1, from coordinate 6,403 downwards.
GGCCATCTTCATGCCACCGACATCGGGAGAGCAGACGACGAGACGGTCGCTGCGTACGTCCTCGGAGAAATGCTTCAGGAAAACGGGCGAGGCGTAGAGATGATCAACGGGGATGTCGAAGAAGCCCTGGATCTGCTGGCTGTGCAGGTCCATGGTGAGGATGCGATTCGCGCCGGCTGCGACGAGCAGGTTGGCGACGAGCTTGGCCGTGATGGGCACGCGGGGCTGGTCCTTGCGGTCCTGGCGGGCGTAGCCGTAGAACGGGATCACCGCGGTGATGCGAGCTGCCGAGGCGCGGCGGGCCGCGTCGATCATGATCAGCAGTTCCATCAGGTGGTGATTCGTCGGCGGGCAGGTCGACTGGATCAGGTAGACGTCCGCACCGCGGATGTTCTCGTTGATCTTAACGAAGGACTCGCCATCGGGGAAGCTGGTGACGGTGGCTTCACCGAGGGGCATCCCGACCGCCTTGCAGATGGACTCAGCAAGGGCGCGATTCGAATTACCAGAGAAGATTTTCAGCCGCGGCTCATTCATGGTTGGAAAGGGGATCGTGGAGGGTTTGTGCGAATTCGGAAGAATTTTATGCGAATGTTGGCATAATATCAGGATTTACTCGGAGCCCCCGGCGGTGGCCACCTCGCCCAACTTCGACTCGAGGGCATCCACGCGCTTGAACAGCTCGGGCAGGCGTTCGCGAAGGACATTCACGCGGCGGTCCTTCTGGAAGGGCATCGGAGGGGTGCCTGTGACGTAGCTGCCGGCAGGCAGGCTGGAGGCGATGCCGGACTGCCCGCCCACCTTGGAGCCGCGACCGATGGTGATGTGGCCGCCGAGTCCGACCTGGCCGGCGAGGACCACGTAATCCTCGATGGTCGTCGAGCCGGAGATGCCCACCTGGGAGCACAGGATGCAATGTTTGCCGATGATGACGTTGTGTCCGATCTGGACCAGGTTGTCGATCTTGGTGCCCTCGCCGATGACCGTGCGGCTGAAGCGGGCGCGGTCGACGGTGCTGTTGGCGCCGATCTCGACATCGTTCTCGATGATGACAACGCCGACCTGCGGCACCTTCTCGTGGCGGCCATTCACGAACTCATAACCGAAGCCGTCCGAGCCGATGACCACACCGGGCTGGAGGCGCACGCGGTCACGCAACTCGCACTCGGAGGAGACAGTGACGCCGGGCATGAGCCAGCAGTCGGCGCCAATGACAGCCGCGCGGCCGACGTGGACGCGGGACTGGAGGTGGGAGCGCGGGCCGATGACGGCGCCCGCCTCGATCACGCAGAGCGGCCCGACTGTAGCGGAAATGTCGATACGCGCGCCCTCGCCGATGACGGCGCTGGGATGGATGCCGGGGGCTGGCTTTGGCCAGAGTGTCTGCTCGATGCGCGAACAGAGGAGCGCCAGTGCGCCGGACGGATTCTTCACCAGCACGAAGACCTGGTCGGCCTGGGGTTCGCCCTCGAAGTCGGCGGGCAGCAGGATGAGCGAGGCCTTGCTGGTGGCGACCTGCGCCTTGTACTTCGCATTGCCCAGGAAGGACAGGTCGCCCGGAACCGCAGCCTCGAGCGAGGCGATGGAGACGATGGGACGGCTGCAGGAGCCGCGCACCGCGGAGGCTTGTACTATCTGGACGATGTCTTGGACAGAGAAGCTGACCTTCATTTTGACAAGCGTGCGCGCTTCAGCGCCGACGCCAAGCCACAAAAAAGCCCTGCTCGGGAAGAGCAGGGCTTTTGAAAGGAAAGTGCGGATTACTTCTTGGCGCCGGGAACCGTGATGGCGGGCTCGCCGAAGGCTGCAGGAGCGGCCGGGGTGGCGGCGGCGGGGGCAGCGGGAGCGGGGACGGCGGTCGGGGAAACGGCGGGACGGCCCTTGTTCACCTCGGCCTGGACTTCCTCGGTGATGTCGAAGGAGGAATCGACATAGAGGAAGGGGGAAACGCCGATCAGGGAGGGGCCGGACTTGTCGATGAGCATCGAGGCGCCCTTCTTCTTGGCGATCTCGGTGGCGACCTTGGAGATGTCCTCAAGCATGACGGTCTTGAAGTTGTTGATGCGCTGCTGGAGGAACTTGGTGGTGTTCATCTGGAAGCTCTGAACCTCCTGGCGCTTCTTGTTGATCTCCTCGTACTTGGCCTGGGCGGACTCCTGGGCCTTCTGCTTGGCCTCGGCGGTGGAGGCCGGGTTGTTCACCTGGTCGAGGTACTCCTTGTACTGCTCAACGAGGGCGTTGCCCTCCTTGTTCAACTTGTCGAGCTCTTCCTGGGCCTTCTGCTCATCGCTGCGAAGCTTGGCGTTGGTCTCCTCAGTCTTGAAGTGCGTGTCGTAAAGTTTGGCCATGTCGACAACGACGATCTTCAGGGCAGACTGGGCTTGGGCGACCAGACCGGCGGAGGAAAGCAGCGCGACGGCGAAGAGGATGCGGACGGGATTTTTCATGTGTGAAATGGGATTAGGAGGGTGCTGTGAGTAGAGGGTTTAGAAACGGGTGCCAAAGGAAAAATTAAACTGATTTCCCTTCTTGTTATACTTGTCGGTGGTGAGCGGGATACCGAAATCGAGACTCAGCGGGGCGCCTGCCACGAACAGACGGAGGCCCACGCCCCAGTTGTCGTTGTAGGTGCCGGGATTGAAGTCGTAGGCATTGGCGTTCACGAAGCCCGCGTCATAGAACATCGCGAAGCGGATGGGGCTCACGATATCCAGGGAATACTCGGCGCTGAACATGCCATAGGTCTTGCCGCCAAGGGGCTCACCGACGCCCGAGCTGGTGGCCTTGGGACCGACCTCGCGGTACTCGAAGCCGCGCAGGGTGTAGGGTCCGCCGAGGTAGAACTTGTTGAAATAGGGCACATCGGTCGAATTGCCGTATTCCTTCATGACGCCGCCGCGGGCGATGATGGAGAGCACCTGGGTCTGCGCCTCGAAGAGAGGGAAGAACTGGGAGCCACGGAATTCCAGCTTGTAGTAGTCGGCGTCGCCACGGAAGGGGCCGCCGGCGGCCTCCATGATGAGCTCGGCGCGGCTGCCGTTGGTGGTGTTGATGATCTTGTCGCGGGTGTCGCGCAGAAGCTGGAGGCCGACCTTGGAGATGACGAGCGAGCCGGCATAGTCACGGATGGCCTGCGGGGCGGACGCGCTGACGTTGTCGATCTGGATGTTGTCGTAGCCGTAGGAGAGACGGCCTTCGACGAGCTCGAAGAGGCGCTTGCGCAGGTAGATTTCGCCGCCCGTGGTGATTTCCTCGTAGTAGGAGCTGTAGTAGTCGGAGCTCGAGCGGTAGATGCTGAAGCCGAGGGCGAGTTCGCGCTCGAAGAGCCAGGGCTCCTCGAAGGACATCACCACTTCGCTGGAGAGGGAGCCGACCTGCATGCGCAGGCGGAACTTCTGGCCGTCGCCCTGGAAGAAGGAGCGGGCGTTGAAGAGGTCGAAGTTGGCCTGGGAGAGCTCGGCGAAGACCGTGGCCTTTTCGAGGGAGCTGAAACCGGCGCCGAAGGAGAGATTGCCGGTGCGACCTTCCTTGATGGCGATCTTGAGATTGCGACGGCCGGGGATGTTGGTCGGCTCGGGGGTCACATTGACGTCATCGAAGAAACGCGTGTTCTCGAGACGCAGCTTCGAGATCTTCATGCGGACGGTGTTGAACACCTCACCGGGCCCGATGGTGAGTTCGCGCAGGAGGACGATGCTCTTGGTCTTGGAATTGCCGCTGATGAGGATCGACTCGACGTTGAACTTCTCGCTCTCGTTCACCTCGTACACGATGTCGATGTTGCCGGTGTTGACGTTCGGCTTGCGCATGAGCTGCACACGGGTGTCGAGGTAACCGTCGCGGCCGTAGAAGTCCTCCATGGTCTCGACGTCCTTGTCCAGCTTGGAGGGGACGAAGACCATGCCGCTCTTCTGGCGCGTGATGCGCTTGAGCAGGTCGGACGGGTAAAGCTTGTTTCCCTTGACGGAAATCTCGCCGATGCGGTACTGGCGGCCCTCGACGACAGGGATGGTGATCAGCAGCTTCCCGGTAGTCGGGTAGTCAAACTTGATCTGGTCGAAGGCGATGTCGACGTCGAGGTAACCCTGCTCGCGGTAGAAGTCGCGAAGCTTGTCGAGGTCGTCCTCGAACTGCTCGTCCTTGAGGCGGCCGGAGCCGGTGAGCCAGGAGAACATCCACCAGCGCTTGGTCTCCATCTGCTTGCGGAGGACCTTGGCCTTCATGCGCTCGTTGCCGACGAAACGCACATCGGCGATCTTCACGCGGGCGCCTTCCTTGATCTTGAAGGTGATGGTGGCGAAACCGGTGTCGCGGTTGCGCTCGATGGCATAGGTGGCCTGGGCCTGGTAATAGCCGGTCTTCTGGAGGTACTCGCGGATCTTCTGGAGGTCCTCCTTCACCTGGCGTTCGTCGAGGGCGAGATTGGGCTTGTGCTTGACCTCCTTCTCGAGGCGGCTGGTCTTGACCTTCTTGTTGCCCTCAAAGCGGATGGCGAGCACGCGGTACTTGGGGGTGACCTCGAAGACGAGGCCGACGGTGCCATCGGGGCGGGAGTCGCGCTTGACCTCGATGAACTCAAAGAGACCGGTCTTGTAGAGGGTGCGGATGTCGCGGTCGACCGTGACCTCATCCAGCTCATAGCCCTCGCGCAGCTGCATGTTGGCGCGGACCACCTGCTCGTTGACGTTGGCGGAGCCAACGAAGCGAACCGAGATGGCGCTGATCTTGGGCGCGGCTTGCTGGGCGTCCTGGGCGTGGAGTGCGGCGAGGCCGAACACCCAGCACGCGGTCAGGAAGAGGTGGCGGAACAGGCGCACGTAGGTGCTACGGAGTGTAGTTTTCAAAGCGGGTGATGTCTCTAAGGAAGGTAAGCCTCAGTTCTCCTACCGGGCCGTTTCGTTGTTTGGCAACGATTAACTCGGCGGAATCTGCGGCGACTTGGAATTTTTCGTCTGCGTCTTTGGGGCGGGCGAGCATCAGAACCACGTCGGCATCCTGTTCGATGGAACCGGATTCACGCAGGTCGGACAGGCGCGGAGTGCGGCTTTCCTTTTCCGAAGCTCGATTGAGCTGACTTAATACAATGACGGGAACATTCAGTTCCTTGGCGAGTGACTTGAGGCCGCGGGAAATTTCGGACACCTGCTGTTCGCGCGGCACCTGGGGATCGGTCGGGCTGAGCAGCTGGAGGTAGTCGACCATGATCATGCCGAGCCCGGTGCCGGGCTGTCCGCCCGTGCCACCCGAGAGTCGGGCGGCGAGGCGGCGGGCCTTGGCGCGCAGCTCCATGATGGTGAGATGGCTGGAGTCGTCGATGAACAGGGGGGCCTTGGAGTACTCGTCGGCCGCCTGCAGGAGGTCCTGTGTCTCCTTGCCGTTGCGGGAGAGCAGGCCGTCGCGCAGCAGCTTCATGCTCACGCGGGCGCGGGAGCACAGCATACGCATGGCGAGCTGGGCGGCGCTCATTTCGAGCGAGAAGACGAGCACGGGGACGGGGTCGCCCTTCTTGGGCATGGCCGCATTCTCCGCCATGTTCAGGGCGAAGGAGGTTTTGCCCATGGAGGGACGGGCGGCCAGGATGATCATTTCGGACTTCTGGAAGCCGAAGGTGAAGCCGTCGAGGTCCTTGAACCCGGAGGAGACGCCGGTGAGCTCGCCGCGCTTCATCATCATCTTGTTGATGACGGCAATGGCCTCCTTGGTGGGCTCCTTCATCGACTTGACGGAGTCGGAGACGCGCCCCTGGGTGATCTCGAAGATGTCCTGCTCGACCTTGTCGACGAACTCCTCGAGCCCGCCGGTGTAATTGAAGCAGTTCTCCACGACGCCAGTGGAGACCTTGATCATCTGGCGCAGCAGGTGCAGCTCGCGCACGCGGTCGATGAAGTACTGAGCCTGGGCGGTGGTGGGGATGCGCGAACTGATCTGCGTCAGGAAGGCGTAGCCGCCAATCTTCTCGAGCAGGCCCTTGGTCTTGAGCTCCTCGGCGAGGACGGCGAGGTCGACGGGGGGCTTCTCGTGGTAGATCTCGCAGAGCTGTTCGTAGACGATGCGGTTGGAGAGGGAGTAGAAGGCCTCGGCGTGCAGCTTGGACTCCATGCAGCGCGCGATCGTGTCGGCACCGTCGAGCAGACAGCAGGAGAGCAGGTATTCCTCCGCCTCGATCGAGTGCGGAGGGATGCGCCCCAGCATGCTGGGGGATTCCTGGTCCTGATCCTGGTTCCGGGACCTGCGGCGATTGGCGTGGGAGGAAGAGTCTGCCATGCGGGAACGTGCCAGACTGGTAAAGCCCCGGTCAGATGCAACCCGATGTTGCGAGAATCTGTGCGCTGGAAATCCGCAGGATGCGAAAACTACTGATCCAAACGATTTACAATTGCCTGAAAAGGGCGACTGCGATGGC
>JAHFTI010000622.1 GCA_023265535.1 Opitutaceae bacterium | reverse complement strand
AGCTCCCCCTCTCGCAGGGTGACACCTGGCTGCTCCCCGCCTGCCACATCGAGGACCAGCCGCGCTTCCCCTGGCGCGGCCTCATGATCGACTCCGCCCGCCACTATTTCCCGGTCGCCGTGATCAAGCGCCAGCTGGACGCCATGGCCCTCGTGAAGCTCAACGTGCTCCACTGGCACCTCAGCGATGACCACGCCTTCCGCCTCGAAAGCCTGCGCTACCCGCTGCTCCACCAGCACGGCTACGACCAGCATTACTACACGCGCGCCGAGGTCGCCGACATCGTCGCCTACGCGGCCGCCCGCGGCATCCGCGTGGTCCCCGAATTCGACCTGCCCGGCCACTCGCGCGCCTGGCTCGCCGCCTATCCCTGGCTCAGCTGCGAGCCCGGCCCCTTCCTCGCCGGCCGCAAGCCCGGCATCTACCGCGAGGTGGTCGACCCCTCCAAGGAGGAGGTCTACGTCTTCCTGCAGGAACTATTCACCGAGATCGCCCCGCTCTTCCCGGACCCCTACTTCCACATCGGTGGCGACGAGGTCGAGGGCCACCAATGGAACGAGAGCGCGTCCATCCAGGCCTTCATCCGCGAGAAGGGCCTGGGCAACAACGAGGGCCTTCAGGCCTACTTCAACACCCGCCTCGCCAAGATCCTCGCCGGCCTGGGCAAGAAGATCATGGGCTGGAACGAAATCCTCCATCCAACCCTGCCCAAGGACTCCGTCATCCATGTCTGGATCGGCCAGGAGGCCCTCCTCAAGTCCCTCCACGAGGGGTATTCGGTGGTGCTTTCCAAGGGCTACTACATCGACCTGAGCCAACCCAGCTGGTACCACTATGCCGTCGATCCCATGCCCGCCGCCGGCCTCCTCTCGCCAGCGGAGCAGTCACGCATCCTCGGCGCCGAGGCCACCATGTGGGCCGAGTTTGTGTCGCCCGATTCCGTCGAGAGCCGCATCTGGCCGCGCACCGCCGCCATCGCTGAGCGCTACTGGTCTCCCGCCCACGTGCGCGACACGGCCGACATGTACCGCCGTCTCGAGATCGTCAGCCGCCGCCTCGAGGAGGCCGGCCTCACCCACGAACGCAACCGCAGCGCGCTCGTGCGCCAGCTCGCCGGCGACCAGGCCTCCGCCGCCGAGGTTGCCACGCTCGACGCCATGCTCGACCTGGTCGAGCCCGTGAAGCGCTACCAGCGCGGCACCTATTTCCCCGAGTTCACGAGCTACTCCCCGCTCACGCACATGGTGGACGCCGCCCGCCCCGAGAGCATCCGAGTCTGGCGCGTCGCGCAACAGATCAAGGCACTGGCGCGCGATTCCCGCGGCCTCGACAAGGCGGGCCTCGCCGCCGTTCGTGAGCAGCTCCTCGTCATGGCGCGCACGCTCGCCGACTTCGACGACGCCGCCGCCCGTTACACGCCCAAGGCGCGCGAAACCCTTCCGCTTTCCACCCGCCTGCAGGCCGCGCTCGCCGAGGGTATCCGCGCCGTGGATACGCTTCTCGCCGGCGCCCGGGCGGACGAGGCTGCGTACCGGCAGTCGCTGGAACGCCTCGAGGCCGCCGCCAAGCCGCATCTCGCCCTGCAGTTCCCCCTGGTCCCCGCCCTGCGGGCCCTGCTCCTGTGCACGGGGAGCCAGCGCGTCACCGCCCCCGATGCCGAATGGCAGGCCGCGGTCGACACCCTCTTCCTGCCCCCGCCGGAGTCCTGAGGGAGCGGCGGCAGGGCCGGGTAGGGGCGGGGCAGGGCCGGGCAATGCAATGCAATGCAGGGCAGGGCGGGGCAGGCTCGTGAGTCTGCCTCTCTCGCCTTCGGCCCTGAAGAGTCGGTGAAGGTCGTCTGCCTGTGAGCCCCGCCAGGCCCGCAGCCCTTACTGCGCCTGCTTGGCTTCCTTCCACACCTTGGGCTTTTCACCCTTGGGCAGGGCGAGCAGGTCGTAGCCATGCACGCCCGTGATGGTCACCTCGGCGAAGGCGCCGACGGGAAGGTCCTTGGTCACGTACACGCGACCGTCGATGTCGGGGGCGTCGGCCTCGCCGCGCGCCACGCCGGGCTCCTCGACGAGCACGCGCAGCTTCCTGCCGACCTGGCGGCTGCCCACGTCCTCGGCGATGGACTTCTGCAGCTCCATCGTGCGGCGGTAGCGCTTGTCCTTTTCGCGAACGTGGATCTGCCCCTCCATCTTGGCGGCGCGCGTGCCCTCCTCGGCGGAGTAGCGGAACACGCCCAGGCGCTCAAATTCGGTCTCGCGGATGAAGTCGCACAGCTCGTTTACGTCCGCCTCGGTCTCGCCCGGGAAGCCCACGATGAACGTGGTGCGCACCGCGATGCCGGGGATGCCGGCGCGGATGCGGGCAATGAGGTCGCGGATGTAGGCGCCGCTCGTCTCGCGTTGCATGAGGCCGAGCATGTGGTCGCTCACATGCTGCAGCGGAATGTCGATGTAGCGGGCCACCTTCGGGCAGTCGGCGATGGTCCTGATGAGCTCGTCGCTCCAGTGCGCGGGATGGGTGTAGAGCAGGCGGATCCAGAAGTCGCCCGGGATGGCCTGCAACTCACGCAGCAGCGTGGTCAGCGCCGTGCCCTTGGTGGAGTCCACCTTGGCGCGCGGGCCGGCCTTCTCCTCCCAGCCGTCCATGCCGAAATAGGT
>JAHFTI010000621.1 GCA_023265535.1 Opitutaceae bacterium | reverse complement strand
GCCAGGCCATGGCCACGGCCGCTCCCACCAGGGGCACGAAAATGAGCAGGAGGGATTTCATTCGTGGAGGATGGTGAGCTTGCGTGTGTCGAGGGTGTCGAAGGCGCGCTGGATGCGGTCGACGATGATGCCGATCACGAAGACACCCACGGTGAGATCGAGCAGTACACCGGCCTCAACCAGGAGTGGCGTGGAGTTGATGAGCAGCAGGCCGAAGAGGTAGATGCCGTTCTCAAGGATGAGGTAGCCGCAGACCTGGGAGATGGCCTTGGCGCGACCGATGAGGAGTATGAAGCCCGTGAAGACGGTGGCGATGGCGCCGGGGACCAGGAGGGTGCCGCTGTGCTGCGGGAGCAGGGGCAGGGCGCCTGCGAGGATGACGGCGGCGACGGTGCCGCTGGCGCCGAGGAGCAGGGACGGCACGTAGCCGATGAGGGGCGTGAGTTCGCGGTCGATGCTGGCGGCGCGCATGGCGCGGCGAAGGAGGTAGGGGATGATGAGGCCCTTGCCGGCCACGGTGGCGAGGGCGAGGAGGATCACGCGCCAATCCACGCCGTGCTCGAGCAGGAGCGGCATGAGGCCGAGGGCGACGCCCTGGGCGGCCACGGTGTTGATGAGCATCGGCATGCGGCTGCTGCCCAGGGAGAGCAGGTTCAGCCCCATTGCGAGGCCGACGAGAAGGTTCATGTTGATGCTCATGCGGCACCTCCCTTCCAGGCCACCAGCAGGGCGAAGACGCAGAGCAGGACGGCGGTCGTGAGCAGGAGGGGCACGCGCTTGAAGGCGAGACGTGCGAGGAAGGATTCGACCAGGCCGACGGCGAGGGTGACCAGCAACACGCCGACGAGGAGGATGGAGGCGCCCTGCCAGGCGGAGAAGATGTCGAAGGGCAGGACTGCCTGGGCGAGTAGGACGGAGAAGAGCAACAGTTTCATGGAGGCTCCGTGCAGGATGGCGGCGAGGGGCGGGCCACTGTGGTCGAGGATCATGGCCTCATGCACCATGGTGAGCTCGAGGTGGGTGTTGGGGTCGTCGAAGGGGACGCGGCAGTTCTCGAGCAGCAGCACGGTGAAGAGGCCGGCGGCGAGGAGGGCCCCGCCGGTGCCGACGGCGGGCGAGAGCATGGTGACGAGGCTGATGCTGCCTGTCTGCACGCTGAGCGAGAGCAGGGCGGAGATCATGGCGGCCTCGCCGAGGACGGCGTAGCTGACCTCGCGGGCGCTGCCCATGCCCTCGAAGGCGGAGCCGGTCTCGAGGGCGGCCCAGGCGGTGCAGAAGCGGGCGAGGGCGAGCAGGTAGATGAAGAGCAGGACGTCGCCGCGGAAGCTGAGGCCGGCGTGGGCGGGGCCGAGGGGCATGAGCAGGCAGGCGGCGAGCAGGGCGATCCAGCCGACGGCGGGGGCGAAGATGAAACCGGGCGAGGCGAGGTCGCTCATGACGACGCCCTTTTTCCAGAGACGCGCCAGGTCGTAGTAGAGCTGCAGCACGGGCGGGCCGCGGCGGCCGGCGACCCAGGCCTTCACGCGGTTGATGAGGCCGGGCAGCAGCGGGGCCAGGAGCAGCCAGCCGGCGAGACGGAGCACCAAGTCCAGGAATGTCATCATGATTTGCCTCCCAGAACGACGACCAGGCCGAGCACGAGAAGGCCGGCCACGAGATAAAGGATGTAGGAGTGGAGGTGACCGTGCTGCAGGCGGCGCACGGCCGTGGAGACGCGCAGGATGGCGACGCCGAGCGGGGCGATGACGCGCGTGAGGACGGCGTCGGGTGTGCGCTGCAGGCGGAAGGCCGAGGAGGGGAGAAGGCGCTTGGGGCGGTGCAGCGACTGGACGGGCAGCAGCACGTAGCGGAACCAGTGGGCGGCGAGGTCTCCGAAGGAGCCGCTGGTGTATTGCATGCGTGCGTCGGGGGCGGCGTAACCGCAGTCCCAGGTGGGGCCGCGGCGCAGGCCGGCCCGGTGCACCTTGCCCCAGAGCCAGAGGGCGCCGCTGGTGAGCACGAGGGCGAGGCCGAGGTTGACGAGGCTGAGGGTGAGCAGGGGCGCGGACTCGGCGAGGGAGGGCAGGCCGGTGACGGTATTCCATGCGGGATTCCAGGCGCCGACGACGCGGTGCAGGAGCGGCCAGACCAGGACGGGGGCGAGGCCGAGGAAGAGGCACAGGGCACCGAGGGCGAGCATGGGGGCGCGCATCCAGGGACCGCCCTCGTGGGCGTGCGCGGCGGCCTTGGTGCGCGGGGCGCCGAGGAAGATGAGGCCGGCTGCCTTCACGAAGGTGGCGAGTGCGAGTGCTCCCGCCATGGCCATGAGGATGAGGGCGGGGAGGGTGGCGATGGCGGCGTGGGCCTTGGCGCTGGTGGCGTCGATGAGGCCGAGGTAGATGAGCCATTCACTTGCGAAGCCGTTGAGGGGCGGCAGCCCGGCGACCGCGAGGGAGCCGAGGGCGAAGAGCGAGGCGGTCCAGGGGAGGCGCGACCAGAGGCCGCCGAGGCGGCTGATCTCACGCGTGCCCGTGGCATGCAGCACCGAGCCGGCGCCGAGGAAGAGCAGGGCCTTGAAGCAGCCGTGATTCCAGACGTGGAAGAGGGCGCCGGCGAGGGCGAGGGCACCGAAGGCGGCGTTGCCCTCGGAGGAGGCGAGGAGCGCGGCGCCCAGGCCG
>JAHFTI010000620.1 GCA_023265535.1 Opitutaceae bacterium | reverse complement strand
CGTCCTGCCTTTGACGATAATAATGTGCAATTCCCCTAAGGATGCTGCGGCCGTGTTCCGTATCCAAGGACACAAAAACCGCGACGCGCAGTTCTGCCGTGGCCGTCGGGGTCATTGTCGTCGTCATGCGCAAAATGTACCCCTTTCTGCGCTTTTTGGTAAATACTTTTTTCTGATCCTAGCTATTATGGCGCTTGTTACTCGGCCCCTGCCCCCAGGACCCAACCCCTGCCGACCTACCATCCATGTCTGCCATCAACCGTTTTCTTTCCAGCAACGCGTTCGCCATCGCCTCGAATCCCTGCGTCAGCCCTGACTTCTGTCTGGATTGGCCCCGCCTTCATGCCGCCCTCGCGTCCGGCCAGGCCCGCGAACACGTCCTCGCCCGCATTTCCCTGCCCGCCGGTGAGCTCAGCCTCTGGGAAGACGCCCATGGCGACCACGCCTGGGTCCTGACCCTCTCCAACGGCAAGGCCCAGGCCGAGGCCCTCCTCCAAGGCGGCCGCCCCCTCGCCTCCGGCGCCCAAGCCTACCCCGCCACCTGGCACAACCTCCTTCGCATCAAGAACCTCCTCCAGGAGGCCGACCCCCAGTCCACCGTCTTCCCCACCAGCTCCGCCAAACTCGGCCAGAGCACCCTGGGCGTCGGCGCGCGCTTCACCACCCTTCACTGGCCCGCCGTCGAATGGTCCATGGCCACCCTCGGCATCGGCATGACGGCCAACCAGAACAGCATCCCGCGCGAACTCGTCTATGACGTCGACGAGATGCTCGCCAACCGCCTCGACACCGTCCCCTTCCCCTTCATCGGCGCCAACGTGCCCGAGGGTCACCAGGGCCAGTCAGTCGAGGGCATGAGCCACGGCTGCGTCCTCTCCAAGCTCAAGACCGGCTTCCACCGCCGCCGCATCGCCTGGAGCTTCAACGCCGACCACCAGCCCATCGGCGGCAAGTTCGACGTGCGCGAGGACCGCCTCGTCGCCGGCTGCCTGCTCGCCTCCTACATCACCTTCGACCTCTCCCCCGAGCTCGCCCAGACGCAGGTGCCCGCCACCGCCGAGGCCCGCTCCGCCTGGGTCCTCGCCAACGTCCCCGCAGCCCTCGTCACCCAGGTCCGCGCCCGTTGCACCGAGATCGGCATCACCCTCGCCGGCCCCGAGGTCGACGAGCTCCTCTGCCGCGTCTGGCCCGGCGTGCGCAAGATGAAGGTGCGCGACGAGAAGTACGCCGCCATCCGCGAGAAGCATTTCACCACGCCCATCGGCCGCGACTACCTGCGCGAGCTCTCCATCGACGAGCTGCCCGGCCTGACCACCGCCGCCACCACCGCCGTCATGCTGGCCCTCTGCGAGGCCCTCGGCATGCGCATCCATTTCATCGCCCCGGCCTTCGGCTTCCAGAAGAACATGCCGTACCCGGACAACGAGGCCCTGCGCAAGCTCATCGCCAGCCAATGGGAGGTCTGCCGCGGCTTCGACGTCTCCATCGGCTTCCACTCCGGCTCCGGCAAATCCGCCGAGAACTACCAGGTCATGGGCCAGGTCACGGGCTCCCGCCTCGAGATCAAGACCTCCGGCCGCTACACCTACGAGATGGGCCGCGCCCTCTTCGCCTCCCAGGACGCCGCCGACCAGGCTCTCTGGAAGGATTGGTACCGCTTCACCGTCGACATGGCGGTCGCCGGCTCCTTCAGCAGCGATCCCACCGAGCAGAAGATGGCTCGCATCTTTGTGGTCGAGTCGCTGAAGACCGCAGGCCAGCCCGGCGAGCCCTTCGCCTCCCCGGCCGCCTGCCGCGCCGCCCTCGAGGCCCTGCCCGCCTCGCCGGAGTACATGACCTTCTTCGAGTACAACTTCCTCTTCGTCCTCGCCGCCAACGGCAAGGCCGACAAGGCCTCGCTCGGCGACCACAGCCCCGCCGGCTACACGCAACGCGCCCGCTTCTACGCCATCTCCAGCGAGGGCCGCCTGCGCTATGCCAAGAACGTCGCCGCCTACCTCATTTTCCTCGCTGAAAACACTGGCTTGGCCTCGGCCGCCCGTTGCGCCGACGCCCGCCGCCGCCTCGACGCCTGCGCCACTTACGAGGACTTCCTCGCAGGTATTGCAGCCTGATACCGAGTTCCCGCTTTCCACGGGGGGCTGCCTTATCCACAGTCCCCTTTGTTAACCCACCCTAACCCCGTCAGAGAAACCCCGTAAGATCAGACAGCTACGCCCACGACTCCCAACCGTGCGGCGTGAGACTAGCCACCCCTAGGCACGCTACGGCATTACCCCTGCAATGCTTTGGAGTGCAGCTTGATACGATACGCCAGAACTGGAACAGCCCAGCCGGGCCCCCTTCCCACTTCACGCTCATCGCTTCTCGCCTCTCAACCGATCCCTTCCCCCTAACCCAAACCCAGACAAAACCCATGATGCATCAAGCACCCCGCGGCGCCCAGAATCGCCGTATCCGCTCGGTCCTCACCACCTCCGCGAAAGCAAGCGCCCTTGCCTGCCTCGCGTTCACCCTCGCCCCCAACCTCGCCTTCGCCCAGGACGCCTCCCCCGCCCCCGCCGCAGCTCCCGCTGTCGCCAAGGCCGCGGCCCCTGCCACGGGCAAGGAAGGCACCATCTACGGTAAGGTCACCAACGCATCCAACGGCCAGGCCCTA